>NZ_RZQY01000534.1:0-4253 GCF_003998575.1 Mesorhizobium sp. M7A.F.Ca.CA.001.10.2.1
ACTCTGTATTCCGGAGCATGATCTGGTCCGAAAAGTCCGCAACTTTTCGGGATCATCCTCTGGACGAGGCCCCTGCCCCGCCCATGCGTCAAATATCAGCGGTAGGGCGAGTCCAGCGAGATGTTGCGCGCCAGTTCGCGCTCCCACCGGTCGCCATTCGCCAACAGCTTGTCCTTGTCGTAGTAGAGTTCCTCGCGCGTCTCCGTCGCGAATTCGAAATTCGGCCCCTCGACGATGGCGTCGACCGGGCAGGCTTCCTGGCAGAAGCCGCAATAGATGCACTTCACCATGTCGATGTCGTAGCGAACCGTGCGGCGCGTGCCGTCATTGCGGCGCGGGCCGGCCTCGATGGTGATGGCCTGCGCCGGGCAGATCGCCTCGCACAATTTGCAGGCGATGCAGCGTTCCTCGCCATTGGGATAGCGGCGCAGCGCATGCTCGCCGCGGAAGCGCGGACTGGTCGGCCCCTTCTCGTGCGGATAATTGATCGTCTCCTTCGGCGCGAAGAACTGGCGCATCGACAGGAAGAAGGCGCTGACGAAATCCTGCAGCAGCAGCGATTTGGCGGCTTGGGAAAGAGCGGACATCACGCAAACCCCGTGATCTTGAGGAAGGCCGCGGTGGCGACCACCATGAACAACGAGATCGGCAGGAACACTTTCCAGCCAAGCCGCATCAACTGGTCGTAGCGGTAGCGCGGCACGAAGGCCTTCACCATGGAGATGCCGAAGAACACGAAGCAGACTTTCAGCACGAACCAGATGACGCCCGGCACCCAGGTGAACGGCGCGAAGTCGAACGGAGGCAGCCAGCCGCCGAGGAACAGGATGGTGGCCAGCGCGCACATCAGCACGATGGCGACATACTCGCCGAGGAAGAACAGCAGGAACGGCGTCGACGAATATTCGACCATGTGGCCGGCGACCAGTTCCGATTCGGCTTCCACCAGATCGAAAGGCGGCCGGTTCGTCTCGGCCAGCGCCGAGATGAAGAAGATGATGAACATCGGGAACAGCGCCAGCCAGTTCCAGTCGAGGAAGGTGTTGGGCAGGCCAAGCCGCGTACCAATTCCATCATGCTGCGACAGCACGATATCGGTGAGGTTGAGCGAGCCGGCGGTGAGCAGAACGGTGACGATGACGAAGCCGATCGAGACCTCGTAGGACACCATCTGAGCGGCCGAACGCAGCGCGCCGAGGAACGGATATTTCGAGTTGGAGGCCCAGCCGCCCATGATCACGCCATAGACCTCAAGCGAGGAGATGGCGAAGACATAGAGGATGCCGACATTGACGTTGGCGATCGCCCAGCCCTGATTGACCGGAATGACCGCCCAGGCCGAGATCGCCAGCACGGCCGAGACCAGCGGCGCCAGCAGGAACACGCCCTTGTTGGCGCCGGACGGGATGACCGGCTCCTTGAAGACGAATTTCAGCAGATCGGCGAAAGCTTGCAGCGTGCCCCAGGGGCCGACGACGTTCGGGCCACGGCGCAGTTGCACCGCCGCCCAGATCTTGCGGTCGGCGTAGAGGATGTAGGCAACGAAAATCAGCAGGATAACGATCAGCACGACCGATTTCAGCAGAATGATCAGCGCCGGCAGCACGTAGAAGGAGAAGAAAGTGTCCATGCTTATTCCGCCGCCTGCTTGAAGCCGCTCTTGGCCAGTGCCGAGCATTCCGCCATCACGGCCGATGCCCGCGCGATCGGGTTGGTCAGGTAGAAATCCGTCACCGGCGAGGTGAAGGTGCCCTTGTTCAGCCGCCCGCCGAGCTTCGCCACCCCGGTGATGTCCTCGGCATTGCCCGCCGCGACCTGGTCGATACGGGCCAGATGCGGGTATTCGCCATAGAGCTTGGCGCGCAGCTGCGGCAGCGAATCGAACGGCAGTTTCTTGCCCAGCACATCCGACAGCGCCCGCAGGATCGCCCAGTCCTCGCGCGCCTCGCCCGGCGCGAAGCCGGCGCGGTTGGTCTGCTGCACGCGGCCTTCGGTGTTGACGTAGGTGGCCGACTTTTCCGTGTAGGCGGCCGCCGGCAGGATGACATTGGCGCGGTGCGCGCCCTGGTCGCCATGCGTGCCGATATAGACGACGAAAGCGCCGCCGGTCTTGGCCATGTCGATCTCGTCGGCGCCGAGCAGGAACAGGAGCTCCATTTCGCCCAGCATGCCGGCAACGTTTCTGCCGCCCTCGCCCGGCACGAAACCGAGATCGAGACCGCCGACGCGGCCGGCCGCGTTGTGCAGCACGGCAAAGCCGTTCCAGTCAGCGCGGGCAGCGTTTACGGCGGCGGCGAGCTTGGCCGCCTGTCCGAGCACGGCCGCGCCGTCGGCACGCGCCAGCGCGCCCTGGCCAACGATGATCAGAGGGCGTGTCGCCTTCTTCAGCGTCTGGAAGAACTTGCCGTTGCCGTCGGCCAAATCCTTCAGCGAATCCGGTCCGGCGCCCAGCTGTTCGTAGTCGTAGCGGGTATCGCCAACATCGCCGATGACGCCGACCGGCAGATTGCCGATCCGCCAGCGCTTGCGGATACGGGCGTTGAGCACCGAGGCTTCATAGCGCGGATTGGCGCCGATGATCAGCACCGCATCGGCCTGCTCGATTCCTTCGATGGTCGGGTTGAAGATGTAGCTCGCCCGGCCGAGCGCCGGGTCGAGTGCGGCGCCGTCCTGGCGGCAATCGGTATTCTTCGAGCCGAGCGAAGCCATCAGCAGCTTGAGCGCATAGGTTTCCTCGACGGCGGCGAGATCGCCCGCGATAGCGCCGATCTTTTCGGGCGCCGTCTTCGATACCGCGTCCTTGATCGCGGCGAAGGCCTCGGCCCAGCTGGCGGCAACCAACCTGCCGTCCTTGCGCACATAGGGGCGGTCGAGACGCTGCGTGCGCAGGCCGTCCCAGATAAATCGGGTCTTGTCGGAGATCCACTCCTCGTTCACCGCCTCGTTGACGCGCGGCAGGATGCGCATCACTTCGCGGCCCCGGCTATCGACACGGATCGCCGAGCCGACCGCATCCATCACATCGATGGATTCGGTCTTGGTCAGCTCCCACGGCCGCGCCTGGAAGGCGAATGGCTTCGAGGTCAGCGCGCCGACCGGGCAAAGGTCGATGACATTGCCCTGCAGCTCCGACGTCATCGCCTGTTCGAGATAGGTGGTGATCTCGGCATCCTCGCCGCGGCCGATCAGGCCCAGTTCGGAAATGCCGGCGACTTCGGTGGTGAAGCGGACGCAGCGCGTGCAGTGGATGCAGCGGTTCATCACCGTCTTCACCAGCGGCCCGATGTATTTGTCTTCGACCGCGCGCTTGTTCTCGTGATAGCGCGAGGAATCGACGCCGAAGGCCATCGCCTGGTCCTGCAGGTCGCATTCGCCGCCCTGGTCGCAGATCGGGCAATCCAGCGGATGGTTGATCAGCAGGAACTCCATCACGCCTTCCCTGGCCTTCTTGACCATCGGCGTGTTGGTGAAGATTTCCGGCGCCTCGCCATTCGGCCCGGGACGCAGGTCGCGCACGTTCATGGCGCAGGAGGCCTGCGGCTTGGGCGGCCCGCCCTTCACCTCGATCAGGCACATGCGGCAATTGCCGGCGATCGAGAGCCGCTCATGGAAGCAGAAGCGCGGCACTTCCGCGCCAGCGTCTTCCGCCGCCTGCAGCAGCGTGTAGTGGTCGGGTACAGTGATCTCTTTCCCGTCGACCTTGAGCTTTGCCATTCGCCTCAAACCCCTGCGGAGTTCCCGCAATCTCTTTGTCCGGACGCGGTCGAGACCACGTCAGGCATTTCATTCACTTGACGGCGAGCGCCGCCGCTTGGGCTGTCCAATCGTCGCGGCCGATACGGCCGCCGAGCGACAGATAATCCTCGACCCAGGCAACCTCTTGCGGCGTCCATGCCGCGATCTGGGCATAGGTCCAGATACCGAGGCCGTTGAGAACCTTTTCCAGCTTCGGCCCGATGCCCGAGATGGCCTTGAGATCCGCCGGTTTGGCCGGTTTCTCCATGGCGTTGGGCTGCCTGAAATCCTCGGGCATCAGCGCATCGCCGGCGCCGCTTGTCGCCGGAGCGGCGTTGGCGGCCGGCACGGCAGTGGCGGCTTCCTTGGCGGCAATATCGGTGACCTCCCGGGCGAAGGACTGCGCCTCGGCGATCATGCTTTTCGCCGTCGCCCGCGCCTTCGTGGAGGAAGAGTTCGGATCGTCGAACTGCGCGACGCGCGCCTCGAAATCATCGCCGATCGGCTGCAGCAGCCGC
>NZ_RZQY01000535.1:0-4240 GCF_003998575.1 Mesorhizobium sp. M7A.F.Ca.CA.001.10.2.1
CCAAGAAGCCGGCTGCGAAGAAGCCGGCCGCGAAGAAAAAAGGATAGGACAGCGTGGCGCGCAAGATCACCGGCAGAACCCACGGCGATCCGCGCACCGCCGACACCAGAGCCAAGGTCAAGGACGACTACCGGCCCTCGCGTGACGAAATCCTGCGCTACATCGCCGAAAATCCCGATCGCGCCGGCAAACGCGACATCGCCAAGGCGTTCGCACTGCGCGGCGACGACCGCATCTGGCTGAAGGATATTTTGCGCGACTTGCAGGACGAAGGCGTCCTCACCAAGGAGCGCAAGGGGCTGGCTCGCGTCGGTGCCCTGCCCCATGTCACGGTCCTCGATATTTTCGACCGCGATGCCGATGGCGTGCTCTTGGCCCGTCCTACCGAACACACGGCCAATGGGCCGCCGCCCATCGTCTCCATCCGCCTGTCGCGCAGTGGCAGTGGACCGGCGGGCGGCATTGGCGACCGCGTGCTGGCCAAGACCTTTCCGGCCGACGACACGAACGTCGCCCTGGGCGGCCCCGCCTACACCGGGCGGGTGGTGAAGATTTTCGAAAAACGTACCGATGCCGTGCTCGGTGTCTTTCGCATCTTGCAGGACGGCACCTTCCGCATCGAGCCGGTGGAACGGCGCCAGCCCGAACTGATCGTCGACAAGGAATTCCAGAACGGCGCCAAGAACGGTGACCTGGTGGAGGTCGAGCCGGCGCGGGCTTCCCGCTATGGGCTGCCGAGGGCCAAGGTGCTCAACGTGCTGGGCTCTCTGACCAGCGAAAAGGCGGTCTCGATGATCGCCATCCACGCGCACGACATTCCGCATATCTTCCCGGCCGACGTCATCGCAGAATCCGAAGCGGTCAAGCCGGCGACGCTGGATCACCGCGAGGATTGGCGCGACCTGCCGCTGATCACCATCGATCCGGCCGACGCCAAGGACCATGACGACGCCGTCTTCGCCACGCCGGATCTCGACGAGAAGAACCCCGGCGGCGTGGTTGCCACTGTCGCAATCGCCGACGTCGCCGCCTATGTGCGCTACGGCACGGCGCTCGACCGCGAAGCATTGAAGCGCGGCAATTCGGTCTATTTCCCGGATCGCGTCGTGCCGATGCTGCCCGAGCGCATCTCCAACGATCTCTGCTCGCTGCGGGAGGGCCAGGACCGTCCGGCGCTCGCCGTGCGCATGGTTTTTTCAGCCGAGGGCCGCAAGCTCAGGCACTCCTTCCATCGCGTCATGATGAAGTCGGCGGCAAAGCTCGCCTACCAACAGGCTCAGGCGGCAATCGACGGCGCGCCGGACGACAAGACAGGTCCGATCCTCAAAACCGTGCTGAAGCCACTGTGGGACGCCTATGCGATCCTCAAGCGCGGCCGCGACGGCCGCCAGCCGCTCGAACTCGACCTGCCGGAGCGCAAGATCGTGCTCAAGGCGGACGGCACCGTCGATCGCGTCATCGTGCCGGACCGGCTCGATGCCCATAAGCTCATCGAAGAATTCATGATCCAGGCCAATGTCGCGGCGGCCGAAACGCTCGAGGCGAAGAAACAGGAACTGGTCTATCGCGTCCATGACGCGCCATCACTGGCCAAACAGGAATCGCTGCGCGAGTTCCTGCAGACATTGGGCCTGTCACTTGCGCGCGGCGCGCAGATGCAGCCAAGCCAGTTCAACGGCATTTTGGAGCGCGTGCGCGGCGCCGACAATGAAGGCCTGGTCAACGAAGTGGTTCTGCGCTCGCAGAGCCAAGCCGAATACTCGCCAAAGAACATCGGCCATTTCGGTCTCAACCTCCGCCGCTACGCCCATTTCACCTCGCCGATCCGCCGCTATGCCGATTTAATCGTGCATCGCGGACTTATTGCCGCACTCGGATTGGGTCCCGGCGGGCTGACGCAGGACGAAGCGGTACGGCTCGAAGATGTCGCGGTGCTGATCTCCGGCACGGAACGCCGCGCAATGGCGGCCGAGCGGGACACGGTCGACCGTCTGATCGCCGCCTACCTTGCCGAACGCGTCGACGACCGGTTCGATGCCCGCATCTCCGGCGTCACCAAGTCAGGACTATTTGTCCAATTGCCGCAGTACGGCGCGGATGGTTTCATCCCGGTGTCAACATTGAACGGCGATTACTATATATACGACGAAACGGCCCGCTCCCTGTTCGGAGAACGCTCGGGCAAAGGCTACCAACTCGCGGACCGCGTCGAGGTCCGTCTCCTCGAGGTGGCGCCGATGGCCGGGGCGATGCGCTTCGAGATGTTGACCGACCCAAAGCCTCTGCCGGGCTCCAAGCGGTCGTTTCACAAGGCCAAGGGCCGCGCCCGCGCGTCGCAATCGCGACCGGGTTCGCGCGGCAGGAGACGATGATGACAACAGCCATGGAAGAACAGGTTTTCGGCGGAGAACATCACTCGGGCCGGACCGCGCGCCCGCTGTGGACGGCGATGAAGCGCGGCCTGCTCGGCCGCTGCCCGCATTGCGGCGAAGGCAAGCTGTTTCGCGCTTTCACCAAGACCGTCGACACATGCAGTGTCTGCGGCGAGGAATTGCATCACCACCGGGCCGACGACCTGCCCGCCTATCTGGTCATCGTCATCGTCGGCCATGTCGTGCTGGGCGCCTTCATGGGCGTTGAGGCCACGTCGACGCTGTCCACATGGCAGCACATCGCCATCTGGGTTCCGCTGACCATCCTTTTGTCGGTTGCGTTGCTGCAGCCGATCAAGGGTGCCGTCATCGGACTGCAATGGGCCTTCTATATGCACGGCTTCGGCGGCGAGCACGACGTGATCGAGCCGCATCCCGGAGCCTAGGCCGCAGCCAAGAATGCTGCCTGGCGCAACATACCGACCGTGAAAGGCCACTTTCGCTTGCCAGAAGTTTCCGCTAGGTCCTGCGCATGGACGGTATGACCAAGGCGGAAGTCGACAGGATCGAGCGGAGCATGATCGCTCATAGCGACCGGCCAATTCGCCCGCGCGACGCGGCAACCCTCATCCTGCTCGACCGCAAGGACGATGACGTGCTGGTTCTGATGGGTCGCCGTCATGCCGGCCACGCCTTCATGCCGGGCAAGTTCGTCTTTCCCGGCGGCCGCACCGATCCGGCCGACAGCCGCATACCGGTCGTCGCCGCATTGCACCCGGAGCAGGAAGCCAGGCTGATCGCCGGACCGGGCCGCACAAGCGCCGCACGAGCCCGCGCCATCGCCCTGTCCGCCATCCGCGAAACCTATGAGGAAGCCGGGCTGCTGATCGGCCGCAAGGGTGCTTTCGCAACCCCCAGGCCCGATTGGCAAGGCTTTGCCGAACACGGCGTGCAACCCTCTCTCGACATGCTGCGCTTCGTTGCGCGCGCCATCACGCCGCCCAACCGGGTGCGCCGCTTCGACACCCGCTTTTTCAGCGCCTGGCGTGACGACGTCGCCGTCGAACTGCCCGGTGGCAGTCCCACCAACGAGCTCGAAGAACTGGTCTGGCTGCCGCTCGCCAAGGCCAGGGAAGCCGACATACCCGACATCACCCGAATGATCCTGGACGAGCTGGAAAAGCGCCTCGCCCATGATCCACTGTTGCGTCCAGGCGGACCCGTGCCCTTCTACCGGCTTGTCCGCAGACGCTTCACCCGCGAACTTCTCTAGAGCAATTCCAGGAAAAGTGTGACGCGGTTTTCCCGGAAAAGCGCTCAGCACTTTCCTTAGATCAAACAGGCAGAGTATTCAGCATCCCATGACGGTCGATACCCAACCACAGGGCGACGAACGCGTACACTGGCTGCCGATGGCGGCGGCGATCTCGTCGATCAGCGTCGTCGGCATCGCCATCGGCCTCGGCATGCCGCTGCTCAGCGTCATCCTTGAAACGCGCGGCCATTCGGCTTCGATGATCGGCCTCAACACCGCCGTTGCCGGCCTCGCCTCGATCGCCGGTGCGCCGCTGGCTACTCCGCTCGCCATGCGGTTCGGCGTTGCCTGGACCATGATCGCCATGATCGCCGCCGGCGCGCTGGCCTTTGTCGGCTTTCATTTCGCACCCGATTTCTGGATGTGGTTTCCACTGCGCATCGTGCTGCACATCGCGCTGACGGTGCTGTTCATCCTGTCCGAATTCTGGATCAGCACCTCGGCGCCGCCGCACCGACGCGGCCTTGTGCTGGGCATTTACGCCACTGTCCTGTCGCTCGGCTTTGCCGCCGGACCGTGGCTGTTCGCCCATCTCGGCAGTTCCGGCTTCAGG
>NZ_RZQY01000536.1:0-4240 GCF_003998575.1 Mesorhizobium sp. M7A.F.Ca.CA.001.10.2.1
GTCTTTGACGGATCGAGCGCATCGCGGCTCTGGTCGACATAGCCGAGCTTGACCGTTTCGCCGACGCGCACAGAACCCGCATCCGGCTTTTCCTGGCCGGTGATCATGCGAAACAGCGTCGTCTTGCCGGCGCCGTTCGGGCCGATGACGCCGACGATGCCGCCGGGCGGCAGCTTGAATTCCAGGCCGTCGATGAGCAGCGTGTCGCCAAAGCCCTTCGACAGGCCTTCCGCCTCGATCACCACATTGCCGAGCCGCTCGCCATGCGGAATGACGATCTGCGTATCGCTCGGACGCCGCTTGTCGGCTGCATCCAAAAGATCCTGGAACGCCTGGATACGCGCCTTGGACTTGGTCTGGCGAGCCTTCGGGCTCGACTGGATCCATTCGCGCTCGCGGCCGATGGCGCGCTGGCGGGCATCGTCCTCGCGGCCTTCCTGCTTGAGGCGCTTGGCCTTGGCTTCGAGGTATTTGGTGTAGTTGCCCTCATAAGGAATGCCGCGGCCGCGATCGAGTTCGAGGATCCAGCCGGTGACATTGTCGAGGAAGTAGCGGTCGTGGGTGATGATCATCACGGCGCCCGGATAGGCACGCAGATGCTTTTCCAGCCACGCCGTGGTCTCGGCGTCGAGATGGTTGGTCGGTTCGTCGAGCAGCAGAAGGTCGGGCTGGCGCAGCAGAAGCTGGCAAAGTGCGACGCGGCGGCGTTCGCCGCCCGAAAGCTTGGTGACTTCCGAATCCTTGGGCGGGCAGCCCAGCGCTTCCATCGCCATCTCGACCTGCTGTTCGAGATCCCAAAGGTTGAGCCGGTCCATTTCGTCCTGGAGCTTGGCCGACTCGTCGGCCGTCTCGTCGGAATAGTTCATCATCAATTCGTTATAGCGTTCGATGACGGCAGTCTTGGCGGCGACACCTTCCATGATATTTTCGAACACGGTCTTGTCCGGATCGAGCGCAGGCTCCTGCGCCAGGTAGCCGACAGTGGCGCCTTCGGCCAGCCAGGCTTCGCCGTTCCACTCCTTGTCGAGCCCGGCCATGATCTTGAGGATCGTCGACTTGCCCGAACCGTTGGGGCCGAGGATGCCGATCTTGGCGTCGGGATAGAAGGAGAGATGGACATTCTCGAGCACCTTCTTGGTGCCATAGGCCTTGTTGAGGCCGGCCATGTGATAGATGAACTGGCGTGCCACGCGCGCTTTCCCTGAAAAACTGACTGGCCCAGAAAACTGACTGGATCTGTCGAATTGAGTGGAGGTTGGCCGCTATGTAGGCGATGCGGCGGCGAACGGCAATCGCTTTTGCCATATCTGCCCGGTCACACGCGGAAGTGTCCGCCAATCGCCGAAGTTTTCCACCAGCACGAAGCGTGCTGAAATCTCCGGTTAACTCTTCGGCGTCAAAACAGGATCGGAGTGGAATCGCTCGCTATTCGCGATTTCGAGAAAGAGATCGGGTCGACGGCATTGCTGAACAGTTTCCTGCTCCTTGCCGAAGCGGTCGTCTACTTCAGCGTCATGGTGACGCTTTTCCGCTTCAGACGGCGTATCGGCCTCGGCGTATTCGTCTGCGCGCTCGGTGTCATGCACTTCCTCGAGACCTATCTCGCCAGCGTCTTTTACGTCGCTCTGCCGTTCGGCATGGTCTCGCCTGGCTCGGCGGTGCTGTTTTCCGGCAAGCTGGTCATGCTTTTGCTGCTCTATATGAAGGAGGACGCTGCAACCGTGCGTCAGCCGATCTACGGCCTGCTGCTCGGCAATGCGCTGATGATCGGGCTGGTGCTGCTGCTGCGCCTGCACGTCATCGCGGCACTTCCCGACGGCAGGCTTCCAGACATCGGCTTCATCGACCAGATGGGTTGGCTGATGGTGTGGGGCACGACGCTGCTGTTCGTCGATGCCATCCTGATCATCCTGCTCTACGAAAAGCTTGGTCGGTATCTTCGCAAGGCGCCGTTCGCGCGCATCCTGATTTCGGTCGCTTGCGTGCGGACCTTCGACCAGGCCGGTTTTTTCACCGCCCTGCATTTCGTTGCCGGCGCGCCGATAGCCGTCTTTTTCGGCGGCTGGTTCGCCAAGATGGCGGCGGCGGTGACCTTCAGCACCATGCTCGTTGCCTATCTCAAATGGTTTGAGGAGCGCCAGGTCACTGCGCCGCGCGGATTGACCGATATCTTCGATACGTTGACCTATCGCGAACGCTACGAGGCGCTGGTCGAACATGTCGGCCGTGACGGGCTGACCGGCCTGCTGCACCGCGGGCGCTTCGACGCCGACGGTGAAGCCGCCGTCCAGGTCAGCCTGCGCACCGCCAGGCCGCTCAGCCTGCTGATCATCGATGTCGATCATTTCAAATCGATCAACGACCGTTTCGGCCATGCCGAAGGCGACAAGGTGTTGAAGGCCGTTGCCGCGCTGCTGCGCGAGGTCGCCAGTCCCGAGGACCAGGTGTTCCGCATCGGCGGTGAGGAATTCGCCATACTCAGTTCTTGTCCGCACTCGGTCGCCAGGCTGCTTGGCGAAAGCATTCGCCATGCGATCAAGGCTTCAGCGGCCACCAGTCGATTCGAGTTCACCGTCAGCACCGGCGTTTCCAGCGTCAGCGAAACCACGCGCTGCCTAGCCGACCTGTTCGCGCTTGCCGACCAGCGTCTCTACAAGGCGAAGTCGACCGGCCGCGACCGCGTCGTCGGCGAGCCGGGCGGCCACGAAGCCGACACGGCCGCTGCATGGACAAAGTCCGCGCGGATTTAGTTCGTTACGACTTCCTCTGCCGTCGAATGCCCGTCACGGTTGAAACCGCCATCAGCGCGATCGCCAGCCATTTCAGCGCCGTGATAATCGGCCCGGCCTCGATATCGTAGGCAATGAACAGCAGGATGCCCGGCACCAGCAGGCCGCATAGGATCATCATGATGCGGTTGATCTGCCACGAGACTTTCGACGCCAACGCCTCGTCGCCGGGCGCGGAAACAAGTGCTGCTCGCATCGTCTTGCCGCCGACCAGCATGGCCGAAAGACGCATCGAGATCGGCAGGCCGAGCCCGATGATCAAGAAAGCGCAAGCGGCCAGCAGCGAGGAGAATTTCAACGCGCTGGTGTCCGCCGGCACCGGAAACAGCAACGTCGCCAGCGGCAGGAAGGCGCCGAAAATGCCGATCGCCGCGATAATGATGAAGATCACCGCATTGACGATCGTGAACAGCTGGTACGTGCCGACGCCGATCGGTTCGGAGAGCGTTCGCATGCGTGCCCATTCGGCGTCGGTATACGAAAAGCCCGGCCATTCCATGCGGGCATCGTTTATCGAGACCATGCCCTTGGCCCAGAAAGCCAGCCGCGCCAGCGCGCTGCTCGTCATGCCATCCATTGCCGCCCCCGCCAGAATGATGCGCTCGCAGCATAGCACCAGGGCACGGCAGGGCGACAGTCCGGTACCTCTGTTGAGAGTTACTGGAAGCCGATCGCGTCGACATTGCCGGTTGGGCAGCCGGCCTTGTTGGTCGGCACCGAAGCCAGCAGCAGGTCCTTGAGCGCGCTGTTCGGGCCGATCGGACCGGCGAGGCCGAGCGTCAGTTCGCCGATCAGCCGCCTGCCGCTCGACGGATCGATGACACAGGACACACGCACCCGGTCGCCTGCCCCCGCGCCGAAGGCAGTGTCGAAAGCGCCGCGAATCTGGTCCGCCGTCAGCTTGCCGCCGATGTTCTTGGCAAAGAGATCGCGCACCGGCGAGCTGTTCACCGCGCGCATCAGGTTGAGCGCGTCGGAGAAATAGTCCTGCTGGCTCTTGCCGTAGCAGGTGCCGTGCTTGATCCATTCATGCCGCTCGAGGTGGGAGGCCGTTCCAGGCATCACCTGATCGAGCTCCGTGCGGGTGTTGGCGTCCAGATTGACCGGCGGCAGGTCTTTCCAGTGGGCCGGATTGTCGTTGGCCTTGTCGCTCGCCGTCGCCTGGCAATAGAAATTGCCGTTCGGCTGCGGCCACAACCCATGCAAGGTGAAATGCGTCGCGTCGAAATCACCGGCGTTCTGCGCCTTGCATTCGGTCTTGTTCGACTTTGTCTCGCAAAACGCCGGCTGCCAGCTCAGCGCGAAGACGTATTCGGGTTTTCCCGACGCCGCCGGCTTGCCTTGGCCGTCAGGTGCGGCCGGCACGGTCGCCGCGCTGCTGCCGGAAACATGGCCGCAACTGACCTTCACCCAGCGGCGCTCCGGATCGGCGCCCGGCACCAGGATAAGGT
>NZ_RZQY01000537.1:0-4234 GCF_003998575.1 Mesorhizobium sp. M7A.F.Ca.CA.001.10.2.1
AGCAAAGTGATGGAGTGACCGCCGCTCAGCCGGACTTCACCGCGATGATCATCAGCGCCTGATAGGCATCCTCCAGCTCGCGCAGCGCAGCCTGCGATTGCGGTCCGGCCCGCCTGGCTATGCCGTCCGCGGCATTCGAGGTGTCGCGCTCGCCCGACCGGTCGTTGTAGGGCGCGACAGCGGTGAAAATCTGCTCGCTGAGGCTGTCCGGGAAGAACAACTGTCCGGTCATCACCGAACTGTCGTCGGGAAAGACCTTGAAATGGATGTGGGTGGTGCGGCCGCGATACCAGCCGGGATAGATCGTGGCGAAGGAAACGATGCCACTCGCGTCGGTCCTTTGCCAACCACGCAGGAAGGTCTGGCCCGAGGTGTCGAGATCGCGGCCATCACCCTGTCCGGGATAGCCGGAATAGGCGCCTTGCGCGTCGCAATGCCAGATGTCGACACGAGCGCCGGCAAGCGGGCGGCAGCCCGCGTCGACAACCTGCAGCCGGACATTAAGGGCAATGCCCTTCTTGCCTTCGGTGACATCGGCGCGTTCTAGCTTCGGATCGAAATAGAACGGTCCCTCGGTCGCCTCGGGCGTGATGGTGCAGACACCGGCGCCGTTTTCGAACATGGCCAGTCCGGCATAGGGTGAAGTCTGGTCTGCTATCGCGGCGGCGGGCAGGAAGGCACCACCGCCGGCGGTGACCGCGATCAAACCGAGCGCCTGGCGCCGGCTCATTGAGAACGAGGATGGCTTGCCGGACATATCTTGCCTCTCGAATTGGCCTCTGTCGCCCTGATCTAGGCGATCACAACGGCTTTCGCCAACGATTCGGCAATGCAGCAAGCCGGTTTGGCCCATCGGTTTGCCCCGTGCAAAAGCCCGGCGCACATCCTATATGGAGCCGACATTCCCTTTTCTCAGGCCGAATTTCCGAGGCCCAGATAATTCGAGGCAAGCCATGAGCGACGCACAGACGCAGATCCCCGTAACCGTTCTCACCGGCTATCTCGGTGCCGGCAAGACGACGCTGCTCAACCGTATCCTGTCGGAAAACCACGGCAGGCGCTACGCCGTCATCGTCAACGAGTTCGGCGAAATCGGCATCGACAACGACCTGATCGTGGAATCCGACGAGGAAATCTACGAGATGAACAATGGCTGCGTCTGCTGCACGGTGCGCGGCGACCTGATCCGTGTCGTCGAGGGCCTGATGCGCCGACCCGGCCGCTTCGATGCCATCGTCGTCGAGACCACCGGGCTCGCCGATCCGGTGCCGGTGGCGCAGACCTTCTTCATGGATGACGACGTGCGCTCCAAGACCAGGCTCGACGCGGTGGTGGCGCTGGTCGACGCCAAGCACCTGCCGCTGCGGCTCAAGGATTCCAGGGAAGCCGAGGACCAGATCGCCTTCGCCGACGTCGTCGTGCTCAACAAGACCGACCTCGTCACATCAGAAGAGCTCGCCAAGGTCGAGGCGACGATCCGCGCCATTAATCCGGCGGCGAAGATCCACCGCACGACCCGAGCCGGCGTCGCCCTGACCGAGGTGCTCGATCGCGGCGCTTTCGACCTGTCGAGGGCGCTGGAAAACGACCCGCATTTCCTTGAGGCGCATGACGATCATCATGATCACGACCACGATCATGATGGCCACGATCATCACCACCATGATCATGACGGGCACCACCATCACGCTCATGCTTCAGACATCCATGACGTGACGGTGCAATCGGTATCGCTGCGCGGCGGCGAGATGGATCCGAAGAAATTCTTCCCATGGATCGAGAAGATCACCCAGATGGAAGGCCCCAACATCCTGCGGCTGAAGGGCATCATCGCGCTCAAGGGCGATGATGAGCGCTATGTCATCCAGGGCGTGCACATGATCATCGAGGGCGACCACCAGCGCGCCTGGAAGGACGGCGAGAAGCATGAGAGCCGGCTGGTGTTCATCGGCAGGGAACTCGACGCCGAGCGGCTGAAGAAGAGTTTTGACGCCTGCCAGGCGGCTTGATTTCCAGACTTTATAGCGCTAGCGCTGCCCCTCCTTCCTTCTCCCCTTGTGGGAGAAGGTGGCCGGGCGAAGCTCGGTCGGATGAGGGGTGTTCCAGCTTGGCGCTGACGGAGATCCGTCACCCACCCCTCAACCGTCTCGGCGCTGCGCGCCGATCCACCTTCTCCCACAAGGGGAGAAGGCCGGCCGCACCCAGCCGCGCTGGCGACCAGCGAGGTTAGACGACCAGCATAAATCTCGAATGGAATAATCTCCCATGCCAACAGTCGCCCCGCTTGATCTCGAAGGCCACTGCATCGCTGCCGTCTTCCTCGGCGACGTGCCGCATTTCGCGATGGCCGACGGCGCCGTCCATCGGCTCGACCATGGCCACAAGACAATTCAGGCCAATGACGGGGTGCTTGCCGCCTTCCATGATGCGGCCAATGACCGGCTGATCACCGGCGGCGAGGACGGCAAGGTGTTTTCCGTGAAAGCGGGCGGCGAGGTCACGGAATTGGCAAGCGCGGCCAAGAAGTGGATCACCAGCGTTGCCGCCGGGCCTCAAGGCGCCATCGCCTATGCCTCAGGCAAGACCGCCTTCGTGCGATTCGCCGACGGCAAGACGAGGGAATTCGTCCATCCGCGTTCGGTCGAGGGGCTGGCCTTCTCGCCCAAGGGCATGCGCTTCGGTGTCGCCCGCTACAATGGCGCGACGCTGCATTTCCCGGCCGCCGAGGGCAAGCCGGTGGAGCTTGAATGGGCCGGCGCCCACACCGGCATCACCTTCTCTCCCGATGGCGCCTTCCTCGTCACCACCATGCAAGAAAACGCATTGCACGGCTGGAAGCTCGCCGACGGCAAGCACATGCGCATGACCGGCTATCCCGGCAAGGTCAAAAGCCTGTCGTGGAGTGTGAAGGGCAAGTGGCTGGCGAGTTCCGGCGCGCCGGCGGCGATCGTCTGGCCGTTTTCAGGCAAGGATGGTCCCATGGGCAAGGCACCGCTGGAGCTCGGCACGCGCGGCAACGCCATGGTGACGGCTGTCGCCTGCCACCCGAGCCAGGATGTCGTTGCCGTCGGCTATGATGACGGCATGGTGATGGCGGTGCGTTTTGCCGACGCCAAGGAAGTGCTGTTGCGACGGCCGGGCAAGGGCGCCATCACCTCGATGATGTGGGACAAGGAAGAACGCCGGGTCGCCTTCGGCAGTGCCGCCGGCGATTGCGGCGTCATCGATATCACGGCCTGACCCCGCTCACTCCGCTCCGCACGACACCTTGCCGCTGATTTCAACCGGTTTGCCGTCCTGGTCCGTATCCGCCGCGGCGTCGTAGACGGCGAGCGTATAGCTCCCGTCGTAGACGCCTTCGTCGCTGGTCTTGGTCAGGATCGTCAGTTCGACCGAATTGATCTTTTGCGCGACCTCGTGCTCGCGATAGATGTTCAGCCGCAATTCCTTGCCGTCGAGCCAGTACTGCGTCAGGTTGGAATCCTCGAACACCGTCTTGCGCAGGCTGTCGCCGGCAGGCCGGCTCAGAATTTCGAGGTTGCCGCGAAAGTTGAAGGTCGGCCCGCCCATGCCTCTGGTGACGCCTGCCTCGACCTCGAATGTCGCCGCCGTGTCCTCGGTGGAGCACCAGATGCCACCCGACGCGAAGGCAGCGCCAGCCGACGACAGAAGCATTGCCACACACATGATCGTTCGCATTTTACCCCTCCACCTCAATTCCCGCTCATATTGGCGCTGACTTCGGCAGCACGGTCAAGCGCCGCCGCCAAAGGCTGAGCCAACGCAGGGCAGATGCGCGGCCAATTGCGGATGCGGACACGGATTGGCTAAGAGGGATCGACCAGAGGGGTTTTCATGCACAGCGACACGTCCAACACGTCCATCGGCGGCATCGGCCGCGACCGCATTGCCGATTTGCGCGAAGCCGAGGGGGCAGCCTTCCGCAAGGCGCGGCCAAAATCGCAAGCCAAGATCGGCAACGGCCTGCCCGGCTTCTTCGGCGGCGTCCCGATGCACTGGATGAACGATTGGCCGACGCCGTTCCCGATCCTGGTCGGCAACGCCAGGGGCGCTACGATCACGGATATCGACGGAAACAAGCTCGACGATTTCTGCCTTGGAGACACCGGCTCGATGTTTGGCCATTCGCCGCCGCCGGTGGCTCGCGCCGTCCGCCGCCAGGCCGGACGCGGCCTGACCTATATGCTGCCTTCGGAAGATGCGCTGGCCATTG
>NZ_RZQY01000538.1:0-4226 GCF_003998575.1 Mesorhizobium sp. M7A.F.Ca.CA.001.10.2.1
CGACAGCATCGCCTCGGCATCGTCGATGTCGTCGAGGATGCGGCGCACCCGCTCGTTGAACAGCTTGCCCTCTTCCGTCAGGCCAATGCGCCGCGTGCTGCGCTGCAGGAGCCGCACGCCGAGTTCCTGCTCGAGCCGGGCGACACTTTTGCCGACAGCGGAAGCCGAGATGCCAAGCGCCCGCCCGGCGGCGACGAAACTGCCGAATTCGGCGGTGCGGGCGAAGGCCAGGAGCCCGTTGAGACGATCCATTGCGTCATTCCATTCGAGCGTTTCAGTCCGATATACCAGGAGATATAACACCATTTTTCCTGAAATGCCGACGACCTATCTTGTCATCACGACCGGCTCCGCAATGGCGCGGGCCACCGGCGAGTACTGTTTCAGATAGGGAAATCCATGACTTCCAGGACCACAACCGGCTCTGCCGAGAGATGGCTCGTGCTCTTGTCCGTGTGCCTTGCCGCGATGACGATGCCCTTGACCTTCACCGGTCCGGCCGTCGCTCTGTCGCGTATCGCGGCCGATCTCGGCGGCAGTCCGATCGAGCTCAACTGGGTGACAAACGCCTTCATGCTGACCTTCGGCGCCACCCTGATGGCGTCGGGCGCTCTGGCCGACAATCATGGGCGCAAGCGCCTCTTCCTCGTCGGCCTCTCCCTCTATGTCCTGGCGTCGCTGGGCGCGATGCTGGCGCCGGACATCATCTGGTTCGACATTTTCCGCGCCGCGCAGGGTATCGGCAGTGCGGCCGCCTTCGCTGGCGGCGCCTCGGCACTTGCCCAGGAATTCGAAGGGCCGTTGCGGCTGCGCGCCTTCAGCTTCCTCGGCACCAGTTTCGGTATCGGCCTCGCCTTCGGCCCAATCGCGTCGGGCCTGCTCATCTCTGCATTCGGCTGGCGGTCGATCTTTCTTCTGGTTGCAGCACTCGCGATTGCCGCCGCCATGCTCGGCCTGCGCACCATCAGGGAATCGCGCGACCCGGATGCGACGGGCCTAGATTGGGCGGGAGCCGGCACCTTCACGATCGCGCTGGCGTCGCTGACCTATGGCGTGCTCCAGGCCCCGCAGAGCGGCTGGGCCGATCCCCTCGTCGTCTCCCTTCTGGCCGCTTCTGCCATCTGTTTTGTCGCCTTCGTCGTTGTCGAGCGGCGAGCACAACGGCCGATGCTCGATCTCACGCTGTTTGCCTATCCCCGCTTCGTCGGCGTCCAGTTTCTGGCTGCGGCACCCGCTTACGCCTTCGTCGTCCTGCTCGTCCTGTTGCCGATCCGCTTCATCGGCATCGAGGGTATGAGCGAGATCAAGGCCGGGCAATTGATGATCTGCCTATCAGGCCCGCTGCTGATCCTGCCGATGCTCGCCGGACAGCTGGCGCGCTGGATCGCGCCGGCCACGATCTGCGGCGTCGGCCTGCTCGTCGCTGCCGCCGGGCTTGTCTGGCTAAGCCTGACACCACCGGTCGATAGTGCGCTGGTGGCGCCGCTGATGCTGATCGGCGTCGGCATCGCTTTGCCTTGGGGATTGATGGACGGGCTCGCCGTCAGTGTCGTGCCGAGAGAGCGCGCCGGCATGGCGGTCGGCATCTTCAACACCACCCGCGTCGCTTGCGAGGGCGTGGCGCTGGCGATCGTCATGGCGACCCTTTCCGGCTTTACCGCCGCGCATCTCGCCGCACAGGGAACGGCATCTTCGACGCAGGCAGCAGCGGCAGCCCAACTGCTGGTGACCGGCAATCTCGGCGAAGCAGCACAACATCTGCCCCAGGCTGGAGCCATTGTTCTGGTCCAGGCCTACGAGGCGGCGTTCGACAGGCTGCTGATCGTGCTGGCGGCAATCACCGTCATGACCGCCATCGTCGTCTTCCTTGGCCTGCGTCGCGGATCGGCGTCGGAACACGAGACCGTCGCTCTGCCGGCAGGCCAGGAAGGGTAGCTGTCAGCGGACGAGCCCCGCTGTCAGTCGAGCCTGTGCATCAGGTCCTCATCCAGCCAACGGCCGAAGAAATAGACCAGTTGCTTGTGCCACCATGGCCAGTCGTGGCTGACATCGCCGCCCCAATAATCGACCCAGGCGGGAATGGATTTGTCGCGCAGGATCTGTTCCAACTTGCGCGTCTCGACCAGCATCCGCTCTTCCCAGGCGCCCTGGCCGCAGCAGAAGATCAGCCTGAGCGCCTTCAGCCGGGCCAGCAGTTTGGGATCGACGATGCCGGGCAGATAGTCGAGCGGCGAGTTGTAGAAAATGTCGCCCTCGAGCGCTTTGCCGAAGAAGTCGCGCGCCGAATAGACGCCCGACAGGGCAATGACGCCGCTGGCGAGTTCAGGAAAGCGGAAGACGAAGTTCGACGAGTGATAGCCGCCCATCGAACAGCCCGAGAACAGCGGCTTCAGCTTGCGCCCGCCATTGGCCTGCTCGGCTGTGGACAGGAAGTCCGGCAGCGCCTCCTCGCGCACATAGCGGAAATAGGCCTCGTGGCGGGCGATGCGGTGGGCGGCGTCGGCATGCTTGTCGAAGAAGGATTCAGAATCGACGCCGTCGACCGTGAACAGCTGGATGCGGCCGGTGTCGATGAATTCGGCCAGTGCGCCCACCCCGCCGGAATCCTCGAACTGGTAGAACCGGCCCTGCGAGGTCGGGAACACCACCACCGGCCGGCCGGCATGGCCGTAGCGCTTGTATTCCATGTCGCGGCCGAGCTGGCTCGAGAAATTCTTGTGATAGGAAATGTCCATCGCCTCACGCCTTTTCAGCGTGGATGTACGCGACCGCTGCACGCAACGCTGCTTCGTCCTTCGAGCGCATCTGGTAGGCGTAATTTCCCATGGCGCGGCTGAAAACCTCTTCGATGGCCTGATGGTGGACGATCTTGTCACGCTGCGCGGCTAGCACGTCCTCATGGCTGTGCAAATAGTGGAGGCGTCGCTTGCGGCTGGCATAGGCGGTGAAATACTTCCCCTCGTAAGGGCCGCCGGCGGCATCCCTGACCACCATGTCGGCCCATGCCGCGTAGACATCGATGTCGAACGTGTAGTTGATCGCATCGGTCATCCAGGCGCCGGGCGGGCGCATGTTGACCTCCAGCGCGATGACCCGGTCGTCCTTGGTCTCGAACAGCTCGATGTGGAAGAAGCGTTCGCGCACGTCGAATGCTTTCAGGATCTTGCGGCCGGCCTCCTCGACCGCCGGGCTGATCCTGGGAAAGCAGGTGTAGCTCATATGGCGGTCCTTGTTGACCACCTCCATGACGCTCTGGTCGTAGCGGTGGCTGGCCGCCAGCACCACCTCGCCGTCGCGGTTGACCAGCCCGTCGAAGGTCACCACCAGCCCCTCGATGAACTGCTCCATGACGAAGGTCACGTCCTCGGGCTTGTCCCGGAAGAACTGGTCGAGCTCTTTGGCGTTGGAGATCTTGAAGGTGTTCGATGCGCCGGAACCGCTGTCGGGCTTGACCACGACGGGGTAGCCGACGCGCCGGATGAAAGTCATGGCCCCGGCACGGTCGGAGCATTTGCGCTGCGCGATGGTGTCGACGCCGCTCTTGCGGAAGAAGGCACGCATGCGGCTCTTGCGCTTCAGGTTCTTCACGAAA
Source organism: Mesorhizobium sp. M7A.F.Ca.CA.001.10.2.1 (assembly GCF_003998575.1). Lineage (NCBI taxonomy): Bacteria > Pseudomonadati > Pseudomonadota > Alphaproteobacteria > Hyphomicrobiales > Phyllobacteriaceae > Mesorhizobium > Mesorhizobium sp. M7A.F.Ca.CA.001.10.2.1. Next base: position 3,593 of record NZ_RZQY01000538.1, read on the forward strand.
TCGAGCTTGGTGCCGTAGATGTTGAAGTCGGTGCGTATGTTGGCTTCCAGCTCAAGCCAATGTTCGTTGAGCGATTCAAAACGGTCGATACGGCCCCATTTATGGACGAAATGCCCCATCGCCCGAAACACCGGATCGTAGTCTTCCATGTTGGCGACGCGGTAATATTCCGAAAGGGCTGCTTTCAGCTTGGCGTCGAGCGCGTCATAGGGCGCGTCGCCGATACCGAGCACCCTGGCCCCGGCCTTCTTCAAACGGTCGCAGAAATCCGCGCCGTTGGCGGGAAAATGCGGCGAGAAGAACACGAAATTCATGAACGACCCCTCCCGCGACAGGGGCATCGAAACCCTGTCGATGCCCGAGTCTGGCGCATTTGCCGCGCGTGGGGAAGAGCGCGCATGTTCGGGACAACATCCGACAGATCACGGCCCGCCACGCGGCCCCCACTTGCCTCTCACAAGCGGCTCCTGTAAGAGAACCGCCATGAACACGCGCGCCACCAACGCTTCCCGTTCGACCGGTTTTTCCGGCGAGGCCGTGCGCGCGCTGGCTTCGACCCTGCTTCTTCTCGTCCTTATCGGCGATCGCCGGGTTCGCTGAAGGAGCGCCCGGCGGTCGAACCGCCGCGCAAGCG
>NZ_RZQY01000539.1:0-4226 GCF_003998575.1 Mesorhizobium sp. M7A.F.Ca.CA.001.10.2.1
ATCCGGTCAAGGCCGTGCCGGTGATGGGGTTTGCGAACGGCAAGCGGGTGCTGATCACCGACACGCCGCCGACCTTCGTTCCGGCGCTGAACTGACGGGCAGCGAGCGATGACGGATCGAGACTTCGGTGCAGACCTCGTCGTGCTGAGCGTCGACAATCTGGTCGTCCGCTACGGCGCGGTGAGCGCGGTGCGCGACCTCAGCTTGAAGGTCGGGCGGGGCGAACTCGTCGCCCTGCTCGGCCCCAACGGCGCCGGCAAGAGCTCGACCATCAACGCGCTGACCGGCCTGGTCACGCCGGTTTCCGGCCGCGTCGTTCTCGACGGCCAGGACATTTCGCGTGTCCGCACCGAGGACCGCATTCGCGCCGGCCTGACCTCCACCCCCGAAGGCCGGCACATCTTCGCCAATCTGACGGTCGGCGAGAACCTTCGGCTTGGCGCGGCGATACGGCGCGATCCCAAGGGCGTGCGCCAGGACATCGAGCGCTTCCTGGCCTTGTTTCCGGTGCTTTCCGAACGCTACGGGCAGGCGGCCGGCACGCTATCGGGTGGCGAGCAGCAGATGTTGGCCATCGCCAGATCGCTGATGTCGCGGCCGAAGCTTTTGCTGCTCGACGAGCCGTCGCTGGGACTGGCGCCGAAGATCGTCGTGCAGATCTTCGATTTCATCGGCGAGCTGAAGGCGGAAGGGCTGACGCTGCTGGTGGTCGAGCAGAACGCCAGGCAGGCATTGCGCTTCGCCGACCGCGTCTATGTCGTCAGCGCCGGCACGCTTCGCCACAGCGGGCCGCCATCCAGCCTTGCCGACGAACACGGTCTCTTCAACCTCTATATCGGCGGGTAGGCGGCGACATGGATTATGCCTTGCAGCAGCTTCTCAATGCGCTGGCTTTCGGTGCGGAATATTCGCTGGTCGCGCTCGGCCTCGCGGTGGTGTTCTCGATCATGGGCCTGGTCAATTTCGCGCATGGGGAGATCATCGGCGTCTCCGCCTACAGCGTGTTCCTGGCGGCGGCGCTCGGACTGACTTCGCCTATCGTCGCGGTGCTGCTTGCTGTCGCTGCCGCCGCACTTGCGGCCATCGCCTTCGAGCGGGTGGCGTTCCGGCCGGTGCGCTATGCGCCGACGACGACCGGGCTGCTGACCGCCTTCGGCGTCTCGATCGTCGTGCAGAACCTGTTCATGCTGCTGATCTCGCCAAAGCCGCAGTCGGTCTCGATCCTCAACGGGCTGAACCAGATGTGGTTCTTCGGCCCCTTTGCGGTGTCGTCGCTGCAGGTGATGGAGCTTATCGTCTCGGGCCTGACCATTCTCGCCTTGGTGCTGTTCCTCAACCGTTCGACGCTCGGCCTCGCCATCCGCGCGGCGTCGCGCGATTTCGCCACGGTGCGGCTGATGGGTATCAAGGCGAACCGGGTGATCGCCACGGCCTTCGCCGTCTCCGGCGCACTGGCCGGCATCGCCGCCGTCTTCATCATCGCGCGGCGCGGCAGCGTCTCGCCCGATCTCGGCTTCAGCCTGGTGCTGAAGGCGTTCGTCGCCTGCGTGATCGGCGGCTTCGGCTCGCTGGCGGGCGCTGCGGCCGGCGGCATGCTGCTCGGCTTCATCGAGGTCGGCCTGCTGGTTGCGTTGCCGCAGGAGTATGGAGGCTTCAAGGACGCGCTCACCTACGGGATCATCGTCGCGCTGCTTGTCTACCGGCCAGAAGGCCTGCTCGGCCAGCGGGTCGAACTCGGCGACAAGGAGATTTGACGTTGTCGCAGGCAATCGAAGAGACCGCATCTCCGTCTACTGCTGTCGCACAATCCCGCGCTGCGCTGACGCGCTCGCTGATCGGTGGGCTGGTAACGTCGGTGCCGGTGCTGGTGGTCGGGCTGCTGATCCTGAATTTCGCGCCGACCTACTACACCTATCTGGCGCTCGGCGCCTTCGTGAACCTGATCGTCGTCGTCGGCCTTCAGGTGTTCATGGGCAACAGCAACATCGCCAATCTCGGCCACAGTGCCTTTGTCGGCCTCGGCGCCTATGGCGTCGCCATCCTGTCGACGCCACTGGCCATGAAGAAACTGTCGATCCCCCATGCGCCGTTCGGCTTCGCCACATTGCAGCTCGATCCGGTGTCGTCGGCGCTCATCGCGCTCATCATGGTCGGCATCGTCGCCGCCGTCAGCGGAAAGGTGATCAGCCGCCTGTCGGGTGTCGCCGCGACCATCGTCAGCCTGGCGCTGCTGATCATCGTCCATTCGGTGTTTCTCAACTGGACCAATCTGTTCAAAGGCAACCAGGCCTTCTTCGGCATCCCGAAGGTGGTCGGCTTGCCCTGGATGATGGTGTTCTCGGTGGTGGTGATCGTGCTGGCGCGGCTGTTCAAGGACAGCCGCTGGGGCCTGCAGCTCCGCGCCAGCGCCCAGAGCCCGCAGGCCGCCGCAGCACTCGGCATCGACGCCCGACGCCTGCGGCTGATGTCGTGGGTGCTGTCGGCGCTGATCTGCGGCCTCGCCGGTGTGCTCTACGCCTATTTTGCCGGCACGATCAGTCCCAAGCTTTTCTACTTCCAGATGATCTTCAACACGCTGGCGATGCTGATCCTGGGCGGCATGGCGACGGTGACCGGCGCGGTGACCGGCGTGATCGTGCTTTCGGTCGGGCTGGAATTCATCCGCAGCATCGAATCCGGCGTGACGATCGCCGGCCTCCAGCTGCCGCAGCTGCTCGGGCTGTCGGGTGTGGCGCTCGGCGTCGTCATCGTGCTTTGCATGGCCTTCCGGCCAAGCGGCATCAGCGGCCGTTATGAGCTCGACGAATTGTTGTCGCGATTTTTCAGGCGCAACGCGAAATAGCGTAGCGTCTGTCCGTTTCTTCTAACGCAATTCCGGACGGAAAACCGTTTCACACTTTTCCTGGAATTGCTCCGAGTTTTCCTGGTGGAGGTTTGAAGTGGAATTTGAGGACAAGGCCGCGGCCTACAAGCCCAGGCTCGAAGCGCTGCAGAGCAAGCTGGCGGCCGACGGCGTCGAATTCATCGAGATCCATACGGTCGACACATCAGGGGCGTTCCGCTCCAAGATCGCACCGCTGAAGCTCTCTACCTATGGCGAATCCATCAACGCCATCCTCTATTGCGTTACCCATGGCGACGGCCAACCGATGGGTGATGTTGCCTTCGCCTCGCCGAGCGCCAATGAGGACAACGGCTTTCCAAATATCAAGGGGATCATCGATCCGGCGACGGTCGTCCAGCACGGCTGGAAGCCGAAATTCGCCTCCGCCATCACCAGCTCCTACATGCTCGACGGCGCGGTCTGTCCGTTCGATCCGCGCGGCGTGCTGGCCCGCGTCGAAGAACGCGCCAGGGCGCTCGGCTACGAGCCGATGATCGCGCTCGAATACGAGTTCGGCATCTTCCATGCCGACCACGATCTGATGCGCGCCGGGCGCTACCGCGAGCTGAAGCCCTGGGGCCATTCGCTGATCAACTATGATCTGGTGCGCAGCGGCGAATATCAGGATTTTGCCGCCGAATTCATCACCCGCATGAAGAGCATCGGCATCGGGGTGGCCTCGCTGGTCACCGAATATGGCTACGGAATGTATGAATATGCGCTGACACCGAAATCGGCACTGCAGGCAGCCGACGACGCCATGCGTGCCAAGCTGCATCTGCGCGAGCTGTGCGCCGAGCGTGGCCTGGTCGCCACCTTCATGACGCGCTTCCAGCCGCCGGGCAAGGAAAGCGCCTGCGGCGCGCATCACCATGTCAGCCTGTGGCGCGACGGCAAGCCGGCCTTCGCCGCCGGCCCGAACCGGCTGACGCCGGTTGCGGAAAAGTTCCTTGCCGGCGTGCTCCACCGGATGCAGGAAACACATCTGTTGTTTCGGCCGACGGTCAATTCCTACCGCCGCTTCGATCGTGGCGCCTGGTCGCCGGAGGACGTCGCGTGGGGTTTCGAGAACCGCACAGCACCCGTCCGCGCCATCACCACGCCGAATGACGGCGCCTGCCGGCTGGAGCATCGCGCGCCGGGCGCCGACATCAATCCCTATCTGTCGATCGCCGCGATCCTGGCGGCTGGCTGCGAGGGCATCGAGAAAGATCTGCCGCTCGAAGCGCCGGTGACGTCGAACCTGGCCAATCTCGACAAGCCGAAACTGCCGCGTACGCTCAATTCTTCGATCGAGGCCTTCGCCGCATCGGATTTCTGCGCGGATGCGTTTGGTGAGGCC
>NZ_RZQY01000053.1:0-17254 GCF_003998575.1 Mesorhizobium sp. M7A.F.Ca.CA.001.10.2.1
TTTCAGCATAGGGGCGCAGTGCCGCAAGCTGCGGCGCATCGGGCGAAATCGCCGCGAGGGTTTCGAGTTCGGCCGAAAACGGCCCGCCACGCTCGAGCGCCGCTTTCAAGGCCGACGCCGCGATGGCAAGCGCAACCTTCGGCTGCCCCGCCGCCGCCTCGACCTTGCCGGACAGCTGCGACACAGACTGCTCCAGCGCTGTCAGCCGGCCCTCCTGCGCCGTCGTAGCCTCGCCGGCCGACTTCACCAGCGCGTCGAGGCCAGCCAGTTTCTCGTTGAGCGGACCGAGATCGACCGGCGCCGAGCTGCCGGCCTTGCCGAGGGCGGCGACCGCCGTCTCGATCTGCGCAACCTTGTCGCCCAGTGCGGCGACCCCGGCCGCGTCGCCTGCTCCACCTTTCTCGACAGCCGATTTCAGCGCCGCCACATCGGCCTTGACCTGTTCAAGGCCCGAGGACAGGCCGACCATCTTCGCCGCTCCATCGCCGTTGCCGCCGGCGTCCTTCAAACCGGCGATTTCGGTCTTCAGCGAGGCGATGTCGCCGTTGACGCCATCGAGCGAGACGCCGGCACCGGAACCCGGCGCGCCAAGCAGGCCGGCAAATTGCAGCCCGCCGGCGCCGACCAGCGCGATGACGCCGCCGATGATGCCGGCGGCGACGCCGTTGAGGCCGCCGCGCTTTTCAAGGGGTGGCGCCATTTTCTCGTCCCGTGTCTCGGGTTTCGCCTTGTTGCCGTCGGTCTGCGTGCGCTTCGCCGATGCGTCCTCGAAACTGTAGTCGTAGGCTTTGGTCTTGCCGGCCGGCGCATCGGACGATCCGGGCTCGTCGGACGATCCGGGCTCGTCGGACGATCCGGGATAGGGGATCTCGGCCTCGCTAGCGGGCTTTGTCGCCGCTGCCGACGGCTGCTCCGGTTCGGCCCGGGCGTCGGTATGCTCCCAGGGCTCGAGATCGGTCTGGTCGGCGTGAACCGGCTCTTCGGGAACCTCGGGTTGCGAAGCGTTCGCTGCTTCCTCGGCCTTCGCCTCGTCTGTCCGGGCCTCCTGCGTGGCGGCGTCCTCGTCGGCGATGCGTGAGACGGCGCCCGGCTCGAGATCGATGGTCACCGGCTCGCGGCGGCTTTTCGAGTGTCGCATCTTCGGCGTCTTGACCATGCCTGGGCTCCGCACAATTCGCTTCGTCTCAACGCCTGGCGGCGCATGATGGTTCAGAAAGGGTCTAGCACATCACCAAGCGGTGAAAAGGGGCGGTGTGATGACGCGGCTCAGCGCGGCGCCTGCAAAAGCGCCAGCAGTGCCTCCTCGTCGGGCTGCGCGGCAATGCGGATCCTTTCGCTGGCGACATCGTCGAAGGCTGCGGCGATGCGCGTGGAAAGCGCAAAAACCCACGTTTTTTCGAAGAGACCGCGCAGAGCGGGCCGTCTTGCCAAGGTCTGCATCGCCGCCGCCGCCTTGGCTGAATAGAGCAACACCGCGTCGGCAGGTTGCCCCGACAGGCGTTCGAGGATGACTTCGTCCGAATACCCCATTGTCAGCGTGTCATAAGTCTCGACGGCGTGGACCCGAACGCCCGCCGTCCCGAGCCTCTGTTCGAACGCCGGAAAACGCACGCGTCCGCAGAGGTAGACAATCGTCTTTCCAGAAAAATCGACGGCGAGACTGTCGGCCAGCGCCTCCGCATCGCCCGGGCCTTCACTGACCGACAAAAACCCCGCTCGACGCGCCGCTTGCGCCGTCCTTTTGCCGACCGCATGACAAGGCAAGGCGGCGAGCGTCGCGATGATTTCTTCCGGCGCATGACGCATGGCATTGGCGCTGGTGACGGCCACTGCGACGGCATTGTCCGGGATCAGTCCGGCGGCGACGGGCAACGCCTTTGTTTCGGTCAGGGGCAAAAGAACCGGCTGAAAACCTGCCTCCTCAAGCCGATGCGCCGTGCGCGAAGCACCTGGTTCCGGCCTGGTCACCAGGACGCGAAGCATTTCAGAGCCAGCCGTCGAAGAACTTTTCGCCGGCCTTGGCGCGCACGCTCCGGGCCGCTTCACCGCCGATGCGGGCGGCGTCTTGCGCCGGCCCCTGCAGCTCGACCGTGTGCGACTGCGTGCCGTCGGGCGAGATGATCAGCCCGGCAAAAGACAGTTTTCCGGCCTCGATCGCCGCATAGCCGGCGATCGGCGTGCGGCAGGAGCCATCGAGCGCCGCCAGGAAGGCACGCTCGCAGGCCAGCGCCTGGCCGGTCGGCACATCATGGACGGCTGCCAGCATTTTTTCGACATCGCGGTCGCCGATACGGGTTTCGATGCCGATCGCGCCTTGCCCCGGCGCCGGCGGGAAGACATCGAGCGGTATCAGATCGGTGACGACCTGCTCGAGCCCAAGCCGCTTCAGCCCGGCATAGGCCAGGATCGTGCCGGCGGCGACGCCTTCTTCGAGCTTGCGCAGCCGCGTCTGCACATTGCCGCGGAACATCACCACGTCGAGATCCGGCCGCATCCGGCGGATCAGCGCTTGCCGCCGCAGCGACGACGAGCCGACTTTCGCCCCCCGCGGCAGTTCGGCGATCGTCTTCGCCGCCTTGCCGACAAAGGCGTCGCGTGCATCCTCGCGCGGCAGGAAGGCCGAGAGTTCGAGACCGTCGGGCAGTTGCGTCGGCATGTCCTTCGACGAATGCACGGCGATGTCGATCCGGCCCGCCAGCAGCGCCTCCTCGATCTCCTTGGTGAACAGGCCCTTGCCGCCGGCTTCCGACAGCGGCCGGTCCTGGATGCGGTCGCCGCTGGTCGAGATGACGACCACCTCGAACGCCTCCGCCGGCATGCCATGCGCGGCCATCAGCCGCGCCTGCGCCTCATGCGCCTGTGCCAGCGCCAGCGGGCTGCCGCGTGTTCCGATTCTCAAGATTGTTTGCATGGCGCGCAGTCCGTGATAACCCCCCGGCAAGCGAGGCTTTTCCGGGGTTCTCCTAACGGGGAAAGCCCCATGATACAATCTTTAGGGACAGCGACGAATTGATCCGCGTGCTGGGCATAGAGACGAGTTGTGACGAGACCGCCGCCAGCGTGGTGGCCATCGACAGCGACGCCGCGCCAAAAATCCTGTCCAACATCGTGCTCAGCCAGATCGAGGAGCATGCCGCTTTCGGCGGCGTCGTGCCGGAAATCGCCGCGCGCGCCCATGTCGAGGCGCTGGACGGCATCATCGAAGCGGCGCTTGCCGATTCGGGCACGGCACTCGCCGATATCGACGCGATTGCCGCCACCGCCGGCCCCGGCCTTGTCGGCGGGCTGATCGTCGGGCTGATGACGGCCAAGGCGATTGCCGCTGCGGCGAACAAGCCGCTGATCGCCATCAACCACCTCGAAGGCCATGCCCTGACCGCAAGGCTGACCGACGGGCTCGACTTTCCCTATCTCTTGCTGCTGGTCTCCGGCGGCCATACGCAAATCGTCGCCGTGCGCGGCGTCGGCGACTATCAGCGCTGGGCAACGACCATCGACGACGCGCTCGGCGAAGCCTTCGACAAGACGGCCAAGATGCTTGGCCTGCCCTATCCCGGCGGGCCGAATGTCGAGAAGACGGCACAGGCCGGCAGTGCCTCGCGCTTTGCCTTTCCGCGCCCGATGAAGGGCTCGGCGCAGCCCGACTTCTCCTTCTCCGGCCTCAAGACCGCCGTGCGCCAGGCGGCGAGCGCCATTGCGCCGCTGAGCGACCAGGACGTCGCCGACATCTGCGCTTCGTTCCAGGCAGCGGTGGCCGATGCGCTGGCCGACCGCGTCTCCCGCGCGCTGACGCGCTTTCGCGAGACATTTCCCGGCACGAAAAACCCGGCCCTCGTCGTTGCCGGTGGTGTCGCCGCCAACCGCACGATCAAGATCATGCTGGAGCGGCTCTGTGCCGAGACCGGCTTCACCTTCATTGCACCACCGCTGAAGCTCTGCACCGACAATGCGGCGATGATCGCCTGGGCCGGTGTCGAGCGGCTGCGCGCCGGCATGGCGCATGAGAACGGCTTCGATTTCGTGCCGCGCTCGCGCTGGCCGCTGGATAGCATCTCGGCGCCGATGGTCGGCTCCGGCCGGCGCGGAGCCAAGGCATGAACGAGCGGGCAATGGGCGGCAACGACACCGCGCCGACCGGCTGGCGCGTTGCCGTGCTCGGCGGCGGGGCCTGGGGCACTGCCTTGGCCTTGGCCATGCTGCGCGCCGGCCATTTCGTCCGCCTTTACGCGCGCGACCCGGACACCGTAGCCGCTATCGACCGCGGCGAAAATCCACGCTATCTGCCTGGCATTACGCTCCAGCCCGGCATCGTGGCGACGAGCAACATCCAGGCCGCGCTCGACGGTGCCGACTGCGTGCTGGCGGTGACGCCGGCCCAGTCGCTGCGGACTACGCTGGCGGCAGCGAAGGACCATATGCCGGCCGGTGTCCCGCTGGTTCTGTGTGCCAAGGGCATCGAAAGCGAGACCGGCGCCTTGCTGTCGGCGATCGTCGAAGAAATCCTGCCGCTCAATCCGGTTGCCGCTCTGTCGGGTCCGAGCTTCGCCACCGACGTCGCCCGCGGCCTGCCGACGGCCGTTGTGGTCGCTGCCCGCGACGAGGCATTGGCCGCCGATCTCGCCGCCCGCTTTTCCGCCGAAAACCTGCGCTGCTATTCGAACGACGACCTGATCGGCGTCGAGATCGGCGGCGCCTTGAAGAACGTCTTTGCCATTGCCGCAGGTGCCGTCACTGGCGCGGGTCTCGGTGCCAGCGCCCAGGCCGCCATGGTGACGCGCGGCTTTGTCGAGCTGCGCCGCATCGGCGCTGCCTTCGGCGCCAGGCCCGAAACGCTGATGGGGCTGTCCGGCCTTGGCGACCTGCTGCTGACCTGCTCGTCCACCCAGTCGCGCAATTTCGCCTATGGCCTGGCGCTCGGCCAAGGCAAGCCGCTTGCCGGATTGCCGCTCGCCGAAGGCGTGCCGACGGCGGCGATCGCTGCCCGCATCGCCACCGAGCGCAACATCGACGCGCCGATCATTGCCGCCGTCGCCGCCATACTGGACGGTGCCATCACCGTCCGGCAGGCTGTGACGGCCTTGATGACCCGGCCGCTGAAGACCGAAACCAACGATTGATCCCCACGACTTTGAACGATCAGGAGAAAAAGATGCTGTTTGCTGTGATTTGCAAGGACAAGCCCGGAAGCCTGCAGGTGCGCCTCGACACGCGGCCCGAGCATATCGCCTTTCTCGAAGGGTTGAACGGCGACAAGAAGCTGGCCTTCGCCGGTCCGTTCCTTGATGCCGAGGGCAAGCCCAATGGCAGCCTCGTGGTCGTCGAAGCGTCCGACCTGGCTGGCGCCCAGGCTCTTTCGGCGGCCGACCCCTACGCCAAGGCCGGGCTGTTCGAAAGCGTCGAAATCCGCCCGTGGAACTGGACGTTCAACAAGCCGGCGGCTAGTTAATCCCGGTCGCCCGCGCGACGCCTAGGAGGAGAAAGACATGAACTACTGGCTGTTCAAATCCGAGCCATTCAAGTTCTCCTTCGAGATGCTGAAGGCCAAGGGCAAGGCCGGCACGCAATGGGACGGCGTGCGCAACTACGCCGCGCGCAACAACATGAAGGCGATGCAGATCGGCGATCTCGGCTTCTTCTACCATTCCAACGAGGGGCTGAACGTCGTCGGCATCGCTGAAGTCTGCGCGCTTGCCCATCCCGACACCACCTCGGACGATCCGCGCTGGGAATGCGTCGACATCCGCGCCGTAAGGGATGTGCCGAACCCGCCGACGCTGGAGCAGGTCAAGGCCAATCCGAAGCTTGCCGACATGGCGCTGGTGCGGCTCGGCCGGCTTTCCGTGCAGCCGGTGACGCCGGCCGAATGGAAGGAAGTCTGCCGCATGGGCGGCTTGACGCCGGCTCCGTGACGGCGCTGACGCCCAACAGCGCGAGGCAATTCATTCTCGACAACACGGCGCTGATGGCGCCGCCGCACGTCCCGGAGATCCTGCTTCATCTTGCCGACGAAGCGCATGATTTGTGGCAGCGGACCGAGGATGAGCTGGTCGAGATCGGCCTGCCACCGCCTTTCTGGGCCTTTGCCTGGGCCGGCGGCCAGGGCCTTGCCCGCTATGTCCTGGACAATCCCGGCACGGCGCGGGGCAAGCGTGTGCTCGACTTCGCTTCCGGCTCCGGCCTTGTCGCCATCGCTGCCGCCAAGGCAGGTGCCGCCAAGGTGATCGCAACCGACATCGATCCGTTCTGTGCCACCGCGATCCGGCTCAACAGCGAGATCAACGGTGTCGGGACCGAATTCCTCGGCACGGATTGCATCGGCACCGATGCAGGTTGGGACGTGGTCCTGGCCGGTGATGTTTTCTACGACAAATCTTTCGCGGACCGGCTGATGCCATGGTTCGCAACGCTGAAGGCGCGCGGCGCCGAGATCCTCGTCGGCGATCCCGGACGGTCGTATCTGCCGAAGGCAGGGCTGGAGCCGCTTTCTGTGTATGAAGTGGCCGTCACGCGGGCGCTGGAGGATGCGCTGGTCAAGCGCACGACGGTCTGGCGGTTCGCTTGACGCGATCGCCGAACAGGCGTTCCATCACATACAGATCAGAGGGGGAGCTCATGGATTTTTCAGCAGTGAACTGGCTGGCGGTGGTCGCTGCCGCGATCGCCGCGTGGCTGTTCGGCGCCGCTTGGTACATGGGCCTGAGCAAGGCGTGGCTGAAGGCCGCCAAGCTCGATCCGGCGATGATGAAGAAGTCGCCGCTGCCCTTCGTCATCAGCTTCATCGCCGAACTGGTCATGGCCACCATATTGGCCCTGGTCGTCGGCGCGATGACCGGCGGCGAGCCGACATGGATCGCCGGACTTGTCTTCGGCTTCGTGCTCTGGCTGGGTTTCGTCGCCACGACGCTCTCGGTCAATCACCGCTACGAGAATTTCGGCTGGGACCTGACCCTCATCGACGGCGGCCACTGGCTCGGCGTGCTGCTGATCATCGGCGCCGTGATCGGCTGGTTCGGCGCGGCGGCAACCTGATCAAGAAGGAGTAGGGCAGTAAGGCAGTAGGAAATAGGGGCAGACGGCACCGACGCCTATCCCTACTGCCCTGCCCTACTGTCCTACTGTCCTACTGTCCTACTGCCCTTTGTCCGTGGTCCGCGTCTTGGCGACTTCCTCGAGCATCCATTCGCGAAAGGCGACGATGCGTGGATCGTCGGCGGTATTTTCGGGATAGACCAGGAAGTAGGCGAACTCGGGCGCCACCCGCAGGCCGAGTTCGAAAGGCTGCACCAGCCTGCCCTGGGAAAGGTCGTTCGCCACCATGGCGAAATCGGCGAGCGCAACGGCATTGCCGTCGAGCGCTGCCTGGACGGCATCCGTGGAGTTGCCGAAGACGACGGTCCGGCTGTCGTCGAAATCAGTGATGCCGGCCGCGGCCATCCACATCCGCCAGTTCGGCCACGTCACGCCTTGCCGCGACCATTCAATATGCGCAAGCGTGTGGTTGAAGAGGTCGCGCGGCTCACGCAGCGGCGGACCGGACGTCAAGAGGCTCGGGCTGCACACCGGAATGAGAATGTTGTCGAACAGCCGGTGGGTGCGAAGACCCGGATATTTGCCGGCGCCGAAACGGATGCCGACATCGATGTCATCGAGTTCGAAATCCCGCACTTCATAGGCAATGTCGAATCGCAATTCGATATCGGGGTGATGCTTGCGAAAATCGTCGACGCGTCGCATCAGCCATTTTGACGCGAACTGCGCGTCGAGCGTTACCTTCAAAAGGGCGGTGCCGCGCGCCAGCTTTTGCGCCCGCGAAACGGCCCGGCCAAGCAGGTCGAGCGCGTCGGCCGAGGCGTCGAACAGCACCGTCCCCGCCTCGGTGAGCCGGATCGTGCGGCTGGTGCGTGTGAACAGCACCAGCCCGAGTTGATCCTCGATTTCCTTGATCTGATGGCTGACGGCGGCCGGCGTCAGGCCGAGCTCGTCGGCGGCACGGGTGAAATTGAGGTGCCGGGCCGCTGCTTCCAGTGTCCTCAAGGCACGAGTCCCGGGCAGAAGACGAGCCATCCTATCCTCAAATAAAACTTGATGATCCAGAGAAAACTACTCGTTTCTCGCAGAGATTTCAATCTGGCATCATCCATCCATCGAAACATCATCAAGCCGGATTTGATATCCGGGGAGAACGGAGCACACCATGTCCATCATCGTTTTGAATTCATCGACACCCCGCCCGGCCTGGCTGGCCGAAACTCTCGACTGGCTGCGTCACGCCCGGGTCGCGATACGCCTCGCCCGCCGCGACATTACCTACCAGAACGTCGAGGATCTCTCCGATCGCCAACTGCGCGATATCGGCGGCGAGCGCCGTGACGTCGCTCGCGCAATGGACAGGGAGCTTGGCCGGCTGGGCCTGCTAGACATGGGCTGGCAGAGACCGCGAAGGTCAGGGAATAGGCAGTAGGAAATAGGCAGTAGAGGAAAATTTAAGTCAGCGCCGACAGGTAGCCTACTGCCTACTGCCTACTGCCTACTGCCTACTGCCTACTGCCTACTGCCTACTGCCTACTGCCCTACTATCTCACCACCCTCACCACCGTCCGGTCCGACAGCAGTGGCAGCAGCCGCGCCATGGTTTGCGCCGTGACAGCCACACAGCCTTGCGTCGGCGTGAAGCCGGGGCGCGCCAGATGGAAGAAGATGGCGCTGCCGCGCCCGCGCCGGCGCGGCGACAGGTTCCAGTCGAGCACAAGGCAGGCGTCGTAGAGCCGGTCGTCGCGCCGCATGCGTTCGTGGCTGGCGCCATAGGGTATCTTGACCGGCCTGTTGTAGTTGCGGTCTTCGGGCACTTCGCACCAGCCCAGATCGGGCCCGATCGGCGTCATCGCCAGACGGGTCCTGCGGCCGCTGGAGAACTGATCTCCCCGGAAATACCCCGACAATATCCGCATCGCGGCCAGCGGCGTGGCGCCATCGCCTTCGCGCTTGCCGGCCGAGATGCCACCGCGCCCCAACGCACAGGCAAACACCGTTTTCCCGGCCTGCAACAGGCCCTGGCTTGGATGCCCAGGCCTCGCCCGCACGGTCAGCACACGCAGCCCTTTTCGCAAAATTGCGCCGGCTGCATTGCGATCGTGTTTTTTCTTGTATGATCGTGCCACGGAACAAATCACTGTGAACGGCTGTTGCGCCGGTCAGCTTCCGCATAAACAGGCAGCGGTCAACTGAATTTTCTTTTCAAAACAACGGATTGATCCATGACTTCACGCACCATACTGATCGTCGACGATGATGATGACCTGCGCGGCACACTGGTCGAGCAATTATCCCTTTACGAGGAATTCGACGTGCTGCAGGAATCGACTGCGGCAAAAGGTGTCGCCGCAGCGCGCGGCGGCCTCATTGATCTGCTCATCATGGACGTCGGACTGCCCGACATGGATGGCCGCGAAGCGGTGAAGATCCTGCGCAAGGGCGGCTACAAGGCGCCCATCATCATGCTGACCGGCCACGACACCGATTCGGATACGATTCTTGGTCTCGAGGCCGGCGCCAACGACTATGTGACGAAGCCGTTCCGCTTTGCCGTGCTGCTGGCACGCATTCGGGCGCAGCTGCGCCAGCATGAGCAGAGCGAGGACGCCACCTTCTCGGTCGGGCCTTATACTTTCAAGCCCAGCCAGAAACTGCTGCTCGACCCGCGCGGCGGCAAGGTGCGGCTGACGGAGAAGGAAGCCTCGATCATCAAATATCTTTATCGCGCCGACCAGAAGGTGGTGACGCGCGACGTGCTGCTCGAGGAAGTATGGGGCTACAATTCCGGTGTCACCACGCACACGCTGGAAACCCATGTCTACCGGCTGCGCCAGAAGATCGAGCGCGATCCTTCCAATGCGGAAATTCTTGTGACAGAAAGCGGCGGCTACAAGCTGGTTCCTTAAACATTTCATTATCCAATGAGCGGTCGGGCGGGGCCGCTTTCGGGTACGATCCAGTTGGAGGGTGGTTTGGATCGAACTCGCAGAGGAGGAGTCGGACTGTCGGTTCGGGGACATAGCTAGATGGCGCTGGATGACGACATCCGCGTCCTGTCCGCCGTGAGGCTCTTCGAGGGCTTCACGCAGGAACAATTGCGCCTGCTCGCCTTTGGCGCCGAGAACACCAGGCTGATTGCCAACCACAAGCTTTATCGCGAGGACGACGAGGCCGATTCCGCCTATATCGTCGTCAGTGGGCGCATCGTGCTCTACCGGGAGCAGGGTGGTGAACGCATCCCGATTGGCACGGCAGGCCCCGGCACAATCCTGAGCGAACTGGCGTTGATCGCCGACACCAACCGGTTGACCAGCGCCTCGGCCGAGATCGATTCGGAAGTGATGCGGCTCAGCCGCAAGATGTTCCGCCGCATCCTGGAGGAATATCCCGAGATCGCGGTCAAGCTCCACCAGCGCATCTCGGAGGAATTTCAGGCGATGATCCGCCGCATCGAGGAACTGGCCCCGCGCTTCTCCGGCTGAAGGCTGCCCGCCTGCGAAGCTGTTGTTTCGCGGCCAAAGGCGGAAGCGCGGCAGCGTCCGTTGACAGGCCCGAGGTGAAATCCTAAAGCACCCCGAAGGCGGCCGGCACAGCAGGCGCCATCACCAGGCTCCTGGGGGGAGCGAGCCATGCCGTCAGGGCGGTACGAGACGATTATCTTGTATTCCCGCAATGACGCGTTCGGCGACGGATTGATCCGGATTCCGGCTTTGCGCGCCGCCAGAACGGCATTCCCCGATAGTTTCATCGTCTACGGAACCACCCGGTCGTCGTCCCTTGAACATAGCCTCAATCGCCATGCCGGCCATTTGGTCGATGCGATCAATGTGCGCACGCCGCTGGCGCGCCTGGTCGCCGATCACCGCAAGGGCAAGGGGCGATTGGCCGTTGTCGATTTCCGCATCTCGGCGCGTTGGCTGCTTCAAGCCTCGGCATCACTGCTCGGCCGCGGCATCGCCTATGAGGCAAACTTTCCGGCTTTCGCCCTTTCCTGGCGCCTGGGCCAAAGGCCTGAAGCACGACCCGGGCACAATGCCTGGCGCTACCACCGCCTCATCGAACGCCTTGCCGGCAAGCGGCTGCCTTTCGATCATCGGCTAGAGCCGGGCCCGGCCGCGCGAGCGGCGGCCAGGAGCCTTGCGGACGGCAAGCATGCTCCGTTGATCATTATCGCTGCGCACGGCAGCGCCAGCAAGCGCATGTCGGCGGATCAGGTTGCCGCGATCGCCGACAGCCTGATCGCCGACGGGGCGAACCTTCTCTATGTGAAAACCCCAGGCGATGGTCCCGATATGGCTGAACTGGCTCAGCGCGTACCGAAGCTGCGGCTTGTCGATTCCGCCGCGATCGAAGGTGTCGATATCGGTGACATCTTGCTGGCGCTCGGCGAGTTTGCCGATCTTTACATCGGCGCCGAAGGCGGTACCGCACATCTCATGGCAACCGTGATGACGCCGATGGTTATCCTCAGTGGCGGCGCCAACATGGCCCGTTGGAGGCCGCTTTCGAACTGCGTGGACGTGATCGAATCCCGCCATGCCAGTCCGACCGGTCTGGTCGCCAATGTGCCTGCGCCGACAATCATCGAAGCGGCGCAACGCATGCTGGCGACGCGCCGCCGCGACCATCCCCATCTGCCGGATCTCGCAAACTGTCAGCCCAGCAATTTCGCGACAACGACATGCATGAAGACTTGAAGCGCGCCGTTTGAACTTGAATTCATTTGGTCGCGCTTCGAAGCGCGTTGAGATTCAGGTCGGCCATTTGCAGGCCAGCCTCACCTGAACATCGGCGCCATGGTACAATGGGTTCGGTGGAGCGAAGCGCTGCAACCATGGTGACCACCGGCACAATGCAGGCGGAGTTCTCGGCGGCAGATCTGGCGGCTGTCGCATTTTGGTTCCAATGGAGTTCCTCTCAGTCCTCAATGAGAATAGCAAATGCCAGAGAACAACGCGCTGAACACAAAGCATGGCGGCGAATGGACGATAGCCTGGCGCTTGGTCATACTGACGGCGACGGCGATTAACGTCGCGATGCTCTTAGCCGCTCTGTTCGTTGCGCAGATTCGTGGTCTGGACGCGTGGATCTTTTATCGAGATCCATCTGCGGTCGCCGAAGTCGGCTTCTATACAGGGTGGATTTCGTCCCTGGGTGCTTCACTGTGGATCGGCTCCGGCGCGGTGACCCTGTTTGCTGGCCTGCTCACGCACCGATGGGATTGCACGTTTCTCGGCGGCCTTACCCTGTTCCTGGGGCTCGATGACCTGTTATTGATCCATGAGGACGTGCTCCCCATGGTTGCGATACCAGAGATCGTTGCGATGATTGTCTACGCCGCCGCCGGGCTGTTCTGGTTCTTTCGGCTGCGACGGAAGACATTCGACGGCACGATCGTCTTTGTGGCCGCAGGCTTCCTGCTCGCGCTGTCGGCATCCATCGACCAGATCGGAGATCTGTTTCCTACCCCTGGTTCTGCGGCCGCCATCGCCGAAGACGTCGTCAAAGAGCTTGGCATCTTCCTTTGGGCGGCAGGTGCCGTTGGGTACGCGGCGATGGTGACACGATTGGGCCGTCCGTGGGTGGATCCAGCCGACTCCACCTCTGCCGACTGACTGCCGCACGCGGGCATTTTCGACCAGACTAGAGCATTTCACCGTTTCACGGAAACGGCGAGCTGCTCTAACTCTTTGTTTTGACGCAATTCTAGACGGAAAACCGCTTCACACTTTTCCTAGAATTGCTCTAGTCCAGATCGAACCGCGCGATGACAGGCACATGGTCCGACGGGCGCTCCCAGCCGCGCGCCGGACGCAGGATCTCGTAGCCGGAAAAGCTGGGCACCAGGTTTGGCGACGACCAGACGTGGTCGAGACGACGGCCGCGATTGGACAGCTCCCAATCCTGCGCGCGATAGCTCCACCAGGTGTAGAGCTTCTGCTCATGCGGCACGTTGAGCCGCATCAGGTCGACCCAGTCGCCGGCGCGGCGCATCGCCTCGAAATTTTCCGTCTCGATCGGCGTGTGGCTGACCACGTTGAGCAATTGCTTGTGCGACCAGACGTCATGTTCGAGCGGGGCGATGTTGAGGTCGCCGACCAGCACCGAGCCGGACACCTCGTCATGTTCTGCCCGGATGGCATTCATCTCGGCGACGAAGTCGAGCTTGTGCTTGAACTTCCTGTTGATGACGGGATCCGGTTCGTCGCCGCCCGCCGGAACGTAGAAATTGTGGAGCAGGATCGCCTTGCCGCCGGCCCGCACCGTCACCGAGAGGTGCCGGCTGTCCTCTATCTCGCAAAAGCGTCGCTTTTCGACCACCTCGATCGGTCGCCGCGCCACCGTCGCGACGCCGTGGTAGCCCTTCTGCCCATGGAAAGCGATGTGCTCGTAGCCGAGCTTGCGAAAAGCCTTTTCGGGAAACAGTTCGTCGGGAACCTTGGTTTCCTGCAGGCACAGCACGTCGGGCGCATGCTCGACGAGCAGGCGCTCGACGATCGGCATGCGCAGGCGAACGGAGTTGATGTTCCAGGTGGCGATAGAGAAGGGCATTGGCAATCCAGGACAGCGTGCGACCGGCCAGAACCGATGGGCCCCGGCGGGGAAGACGCCTTTCGACGGAGTCAGTCCGGGAAACTGCCAGCCGCAAGCCGCAAAGACAAGCCGGGCCACGCCCGCTGAGGCGTGACCCGGCGCTTTCCACAGCTATTGGTGCGATTGGCCTAGCGCGCCTTGTTGGTGTTGAGTTCGCGGTTCGCCGTGTAGTCGATGGCGAAAGTATCAGGGGCGAAGCTGACGCCTTCCTTGGTGTTGAAGATCATCACCGTCGTGTCCTTGCCCTGCGCGTCGGTGATCGTCCACTGCCGCAAGTCGAAGGTTTTCGGATCGAACATCATGGTGATCTTCGAATTGCCGAACACCGATTTGTCGGCGAGCTGGATGGTGGTGAGGTCATCCTCCTGCTTGACGCTTTTGACGCGGTCGCCGGAGAGATCGATCCTGTTGTCGAGCAGCAGCTTCAAGGGTGTCTTCGACAGCGGATAGAGATCGGACGTGTTGAGCCTCTTGTTCAGGATGACCACCGACTGGCCGTCTGAAATCACCCGGAAGTTTGAAGAGCCGTCGTAGTTGAAGCGGATCTTGCCTGGCCGTTCGAGGAAGAACTTGCCGCCGGTCTGCTCGCCCTTGGGGCCGAACTGCACGAATTCGCCGCTCATCGATTTGACCGAGGAAAAGTGGTCGGCGATCTTCTGCGCAGCGGTCGGCACAGCCGCCTGCGCCGAAGCCAGCACCTGGAAGCCGGGCACCGCGTTGAAGGCTGCCGCCCCCGCAAACGCCAGGCCGAGGCCCAGCAACTGACGCCGGGATGGAGCAAATGTGCTGAGCGCTGAAAGATCGTTTTTCATGTCGGTCACTCTCATCTGATTCCTGAGTTGTTCTGTGCTTGGACCCCCAGTTAGGCTGAAATTTGGCGGGTCAGACGTCCCTTGGTCGCTTCAACGCCTTGAAAGGTTCAAGGTTGCCGGACCGGGATGTCACAAGGGTCAGGCTTTGTGGTCAGAACTTGTCCTCTTCGGTCGGCACCAGGATCTCGCGCTTGCCGGCATGGTTGGCCGGGCCGACGATACCTTCCTTTTCCATCTTCTCGATGATCGAGGCGGCGCGGTTATAGCCGATGCCCAGCCGGCGCTGGATATAGCTGGTCGAGGCCTTGCCATCGCGCAGCACCACGGAGACCGCCTGATCGTAGGGATCGTCGGAATCCTCGAAATTGCTGTTGCCGCCACCGGACCCACCCTTGCCCGACGGCTCGTCGTCGTCCTCGCCATCATCCTCGGTGATGGCGTCGAGATATTCCGGCACGCCCTGCAGCTTCAGATGCGCAACGATCTTCTCGACCTCTTCGTCAGCGACGAACGGGCCGTGCACGCGCTGGATGCGGCCGCCGCCGGCCATGTAGAGCATGTCGCCCATGCCGAGCAGCTGCTCGGCGCCCTGCTCGCCCAGAATGGTGCGGCTGTCGATCTTCGACGTCACCTGGAAGGAGATGCGGGTCGGGAAATTGGCTTTGATGGTGCCGGTGATGACGTCGACCGACGGCCGCTGCGTTGCCATGATGACATGGATGCCGGCGGCGCGCGCCATCTGCGCCAGGCGCTGCACGGCACCTTCGATGTCCTTGCCGGCGACCATCATCAGGTCGGCCATCTCGTCGATGATGACGACGATATAGGGCATCGGCTCGAGATCGAGGTTCTCGGTCTCGTAGATCGCCTCGCCGGTCTGGCGGTCGAAGCCGGTCTGCACGGTGCGCGAGATCTTCTCGCCCTTCTTGTCCGCCTGGCTGACGCGGGCGTTGAAGCCGTCGATGTTGCGCACGCCGACCTTGGACATCTTGCGGTAGCGATCCTCCATCTCGCGCACGGTCCATTTCAGCGCCACCACGGCCTTCTTCGGATCGGTGACGACGGGCGTGAGCAGATGCGGGATGCCGTCATAGACCGAGAGTTCCAACATTTTCGGATCGATCATGATCAGCCGACATTCTTCCGGCTTCAGCCGGTAGAGCAGCGACAGGATCATGGTGTTGATGGCGACCGACTTGCCCGAGCCGGTGGTGCCGGCGACAAGCACGTGCGGCATCTTGGCGATGTCGACGATGACCGCCTCGCCATTGATGGTCTTGCCCAGCGCCAGCGCCAGCTTGGCCTTCGTCGTCTCGAAGTCACGGCTGGCCAGAATCTCGCGCAGATATACGGTTTCGCGCTTGGCGTTCGGCAGTTCGATGCCGATGGCGTTGCGGCCGGGCACCACGGCGACGCGGCAGGCGATGGCGCTCATCGAGCGCGCAATGTCGTCGGACAGGCCGATGACGCGTGACGATTTGATGCCGGGCGCCGGTTCGAGCTCATAGAGTGTGACCACCGGACCGGGACGGACGGCGATGATCTCGCCCTTGACGCCGAAGTCCTCCAGCACGCCTTCGAGCAGGCGGGCGTTCTGTTCCAGCGCGTCCTTGGACAGGCTGGCGTCGCGCACCACGTTCTTCGGCTCGGAGAGGAAGTGCAGCGACGGCATTTCGAACTTTTCCGAGCCGATCAGCGATGTCTGCGCCTCGCGCTGGACGCGGGCGCCGGGCACGGGGCGCGCCGCCGGCGCCTCGACGCGGGTGGCTGCGTCGGAGCGGAACGGCTGCACCTTGGCGGTCGGCGCGCCGCGGCGTTGCACGACAGGCTCATCGTCGAAATCGGCATCCTCGCCCGCATTGTCGAAGCGGTCGTCGAAGATGTCGGCATCGTCGGGGTCGAGCGAGGCGCTGCGGTCATTGACCATGGCGGCGAAGAATTCGGGCTCGACGCGGGCGCGGCCATCCTGGCTCATCCGCTGCTCGGCGAACTCCGCCGATTCGACCCGTTCGGCGGCGCGCCGCCAGGCTGTGGAGCGCTGCTCCATCTCCGGCTCGTACTCGTCCCGCTCCTGCCTGCGGCGCAAGGCACGGCGGTGCATCCACGCGCGCAGCGACAGCCACCAATGGGTGATGGCGCCGAGCGCCAGGATACCCTCGTCGCCTTCGTCCTCGTCATTGTCGAACAAAAGGTCGTCCTCGCGCGGATCGGCGGCGGGCTCGTCCTCCATCACGGCGAAGCCGTTCTTGCGACCGATCAGCGCCGAACCATGGGCAAAGAGCCACAGCGCGGGTGCGGCCAGCAGGATGGCGATGATGCTGGCGATCAGCCCGGTCGGATAGCCGCCGATGACGACGCCGGGGATCTTCAGCACCATGTCGCCAAACACACCGCCGAGGCCGGTGGGCAGCGGCCAGGTCTTGGGCGGCACAACGCAGCCGACCATCGCCGCGGCCAGCAGCGCGAAGCCGAACCAGGACAGCCCGCGCTTGGGCAGCCTGTCGACGCCGCGCGCGGAAAACAGCAGGAAGCCCCAGATGACCGTCGGAACCAGGGCCGCGACGGCGGCGAGGCCGAAGAACTGCATGGCCAGGTCGGAGAACACGGCACCCGCATAGCCCATGGCATTGGTGACGGTGTTGTTCGTCGCGTGGGAAAAACTCGGATCGGCGACATTCCAGGTGGCAAGGCTGGCAACGCCAAAGGCGGCCAGCGCGAACAGGCCGACGCCGACCAGCCGCCCGACCTGACGCCGCGCGAACGCCTGGATGCCGTGCCCCGTATCGGCCAGCGCAAGCGGTGCTGAAGCCCCTGAA
>NZ_RZQY01000540.1:0-4225 GCF_003998575.1 Mesorhizobium sp. M7A.F.Ca.CA.001.10.2.1
TCTTGAGCGAGGCGTCGAAGAACACCCGGTCGTCCTTGTCGGCAACGAATTCCACCGCCGCCAGCATGCCGTCGCCGCGGACGTCCCCGACATTCGTGTGGCCGCCGACCGCCTTGGCCAGTTCGGCGCGGAAATAGGCGCCGGTCTCGCGGGCATTTGTCAGCAAATCCATCTCGTCGATCAGTTCGAGATTGGCCACACCGGCGGCGACGCAGATCGGATGCGCCGAATAGGTCCAGCCATGACCGAGCGAACCGAGCTTGTCGGAGCCCTCAACCAGCACCTGCCACATCTTGTCGGCGACGATGACGCCCGACAGCGGCGCATAGGCCGAGGTCAGGCCCTTGGCGATGGTGATCAGGTCCGGCTTGATGCCGTAATGGTCGGAGCCGAACATGGTGCCCAGCCGGCCGAAGCCCGTCACCACCTCGTCGGCGACCAGAAGCACGTCGTACTTCTTCAGCACCGCCTGGATCTTTTCCCAATAGCCGGCCGGCGGCGGCACGATGCCGCCGGTGCCGAGGATCGGCTCGCCGATGAAGGCCGCGACGGTTTCCGGACCCTCAGCCAGGATCATCTCCTCGAGCTTGTCGGCGCAATGCTGAGAAAATTGCTCCTCGCTCATCGAGCGGTCGGCGCGGCGGAAATAGTAGGGCGCCTCGGTGTGCAGGATCGGTGCGCGCGGCAGGTCGAAGGCGTTGTGGAACAGGTCGAGCCCGGTCAGCGATCCAGTCATCACGCCCGAGCCGTGATAGCCGCGCCAGCGCGAAATGATCTTCTTCTTCTCCGGCCGGCCGAGCACGTTGTTGTAGTACCAGATCAGCTTGATGTTGGTTTCGTTGGCATCGGAACCGGAGAGGCCGAAATAGACGCGCGACATGCCCTGCGGCGCGCGATCGATGATCATCTTGGCCAGCGTGATCGAGGCCTCGGTGCCGTGGCCGACATAGGCGTGGTAGTAGGCGAGGTTCTTCGCCTGGGCGGCGATGGCATCGGCGATCTTCTGACGGCCGTAGCCGACATTGACACAATAGAGGCCGGCGAAGGCATCGAGGCTCTTCTTGCCATTGTTGTCCCAGACGGTGACGCCTTCACCGCCGGCCATGATGCGCGTCGGGCTTTCGCCCCGCGCATGCGTGCCCATATGGGTCGAGGGATGGAAGAAGTGGTCGCGATCCCAGGCGGCGAGTTCGTTGGACTGGTCGAGCATTCTTTTGACTCCTGACAAAACGGCGATTCCGGCGCAGCTTAAGCTACATCCAGGCAGAGATATTTGAGATCGGTGAAAGCCTCGAGTCCGTGGCGCGAGCCTTCGCGCCCGATGCCCGATTGCTTGACGCCGCCGAACGGAATCGGCGCGCCGGTGATCTTGACGCGGTTGATGGCGACCATGCCGTAGTCGAGCGCGCGGCCCATGCGCTGCTGCCGGCCGCCATTCTCGGTCACGACATAGGCAACGAGGCCATATTCGGTAGCGTTGGCGCGGGCAATCACTTCATCCTCGCTGTCGAACGGCGTCACGGCGGCAACCGGACCAAACGTCTCCTCGCGCATGATCAGTGCTTCATCGGTGACATCGGCCAGCAGCGTCGGCTGATAGAACAGTGGGCCAGCCTGGTGCCGCTTGCCGCCGGTGAGGCAGCGCGCGCCGTGAGCGATGGCATCGGCGACCTGTTCCTCGACCTTCTTGACGGCGCGCTCGTGCATCAGCGGGCCGATGTCGGTGCTATCAGCAAGGCCATTGCCGGTCCGCAACGTCTCGATACGCTTGGCGAAGGCGGCGCAGAACCGATCGTAGATCGGACGCTGGACATAGATACGGTTGGCAGCGAGGCAGTCCTGGCCCGACGTGGCGAATTTGGCGTCGATGGCGATATCAACCGCTTTGTCCAGATCGGCATCGGCAAAGACGATCAGCGGGGCGTGGCCGCCAAGCTCCATCACCAGCCGCTTCATCGTCGCAGCACTTTGCGCGGCGATCAGCCGGCCGATCTCGGTCGAGCCGGTAAAGCTCATGGCACGGACGCGCGGATCTTCGCACATCCGGCCGACGATGGTCGAAGCCTTGCCGGTGATGATGTTGAAGACGCCGGCGGGCAAGCCGGCGCGTTCGCCGAGTTCGGCCAGCGCCAGCGCCGACAGCGGTGTTTCCGAGGACGGATGCGCAACGATCGTGCAGCCGGCGGCAAGGGCTGCCGCAGCCTTGCGGGTCAGCATCGCCGACGGAAAATTCCACGGCGTGACGACGCCGACGACACCGAGCGGCTCGCGTCGCACCATCATCTCGGCGCCCGGCAGATGGCTTGTGACGCTCTCGGCATTCAAGCGTTTTGCTTCTTCGGCATACCATTCGACGAAGGAAGCGGCATAGTCGATTTCGCCCAGCGACTCCTGCAGCGGCTTGCCCTGTTCCAGCGTCATCAGCAGAGCGAGGTCTTGCTTTGCAGCGATGATCAACTCGAACCATTTCCGCAGGATTTTCGAGCGCTCCTGCGGCAACAGCGCCCGCCACGCCGGGAAGGCGCGCGCGGCGGCATCGATCGCCTTCGTCGTCTGCCGGCCGTCGAGCGCGGCGACGAAAGCGACTGTGGTGCCGGTGGCCGGGTCGGTGACTTCGAAGCTTTCGGCAGCCTCGCTCGCCGTCCAGTGGCCATCGACATAGGCGAGTTCACGCAGCAGCCGGCGGTCGGCGAGGCGATCGAGCGCTTCATGGCGATGCGAGCGGGCGAAATGCGCGGACATGGTCGAGACCTCCCGGTTCGGACTGATGCGGGAAGATTATCCGTCCCGATGCAGACAGAAAGGCTGTTTGGACAGCCCCATAGAGAGAGATTGTCTCTATTGGCCCGCGGGCGCAGATGATCTCTCTGCTGACCGGTGGGCGGCACTAAACCTGGAGATTGGCCGAAGCCTCCCCGCCTTCGTCATCCACGGGCGGAGCAGGAGCGAAGCGACGCGGCGCAGACCCGAGGATCCATGCCGTGATCTTGGTCGAGGAATGCAGCGGAGCAGAATTCTGCACCGCAGCAGCGCTTTGAAGTCGCGGCATGGATCCTGGGGTCTGCGCCGCGTCGCTGCGCTCCTTGCTTCGCCCCAGGATGACGACGTGACGGGGGTTTCGATCAGTCTCCTGGGTGTACGGTAGGGGAGATTGACCTCATGCTTGCGCCGGCAGCAGGTCGGCTATGGGCAGCGCGATCTCGTCCTTCACTGTCTTGATGACGATGTAGGTGAAGTAGCGATCGATGCCGATTTCGCGGTCGAGCAAGCCGTCGACCAGCCGCTGATAGGCGTCGATGTCGCGCGCCATCACCTTCAGCACATAGTCGACGCCGCCGCCCACCGACCAGCAGGCGACGATCTCTGGGATGTCTCGGATGACGCGCTCGAAGCGGTCGAAATCGGCCTGGCGGTGGTTGGCCAGGGTCACCTCCATCAGCACGGTGGCGACGGGTGCCACGACGCGCATGGCGATCCTGGCGTGATAGCCCGAGACGATGCCGGCCTTTTCCAGCTTGCGCAGCCGCATCCAGCACGGCGTCGGCGACAGGCCGACCTGCTCGGCCAGCGCCAGCTTGGTAATGCGTCCGTCGCGCTGGATGGCGTCGAGGATTTTCAGGTCGATCGGGTCGAGTTTCGCTGATGTCATCAGAGCTCACTTTTCGTCCGAGTACCATGACGGCGCATTATTTCGATTGTCAATTGCACTGATTTCGATCTCTAATAAGTCATGACATTGTGGCAACCCGATCCCGCACTCATCAGGCGGCCGGCATATCAATCGCTGGCCGACCAGTTCGCGCGTGCCATCCATGACGGGCGCCTGGCCAATGGTGCGCGGCTGCCGACCCATCGCAGGCTGGCCGACGATCTGAAACTTTCGGTGCAGACGGTCAGCCGCGCCTATGAGGAACTGATCCGTCGCGGCCTGATTTCGGGCGAGATCGGCCGCGGCAGCTTCGTCCAGACGCAGCGCCGCGAGCCGGAGCCGCCATATCTGCCCGAGCGGCTCGGCGAAGTCATCGACCTGTCGATCCTGAAACCGGTTTGTGAGCCGATGCATCTGGAGCGGCTGAAACAAGCACTGGGCTGGCTGGCTGAGAACCTGCCGTCGAGTTCAGCACTTTCGTTCCGGCCCAACATGGTGTTTCCGCGCCACCGCGCGGTGGCGCGGAAACACCATGTTGGGCCGGAACGAAAGTGCTGAACTCGACGGCAGGTTCTC
>NZ_RZQY01000541.1:0-4224 GCF_003998575.1 Mesorhizobium sp. M7A.F.Ca.CA.001.10.2.1
AATGTGCCCTGGACGGCAATGCCGACGGTGCCGTCGAGGCACTGCTCAACCATTACCAGTTGACTGCCGCCATGTGCATGAAGCGCTTCGAGCAGGACGACGAAACGAAGGAACTCGCCGGCAAACGCGCTCGGCGATAACAGCCGATTCCCGGCGGGCTCTTGCGCTCGTTTCTTGCTCGCACTCTGCGTCGGCGAGGCTGGCGTGAACCGCTGTCGGCGGGCTTGACGGCGCGGCCAAGAACCGCGAACCCTCGCCGCCGAGGCATGCCGCGACAGGCGCATGCTCAGCGCCGCCGCACCCAGGGATGTCTTCATGAGCAATCATCTGTTCGATGCGTTCCGGTCCCGGATGCCGGCGCCAGCGCGCTTGCTGATGGAAACCGATGATGGGCGCTCGCTCACCTATGGCGATATGCTGGCCCGCTCGGCGCAGCTTGCGCATGCGCTCCTGCAACTCGATGTCGAACCCGGTGACCGCGTTGCCGTGCAGGTCGAGAAGAGCCCGGAAGCGGTCCTGCTCTATCTCGCCTGCCTGCGAGCCGGCGCCGTCTTCCTGCCGCTCAACACCGCCTACACATTGGCCGAGCTGGAGTATTTCTTCGGCGACGCAGAGCCACGCCTGGTCGTCTGCGATCCGGCAAGAGCGGCCGACGTCGGCGCGCTGGCGAAAAAGTCGGGCGCCGTCACCGTCACGCTCGGCCGCGACGGCCGGGGATCGCTGCCCGATCGAGCCTCGCGGCTGCCGATGGATTTTCATGACGTAGCGCGTGGGCCGGATGACCTCGCGGCGATCCTCTACACGTCGGGAACCACCGGCCGTTCGAAAGGCGCCATGCTCAGCCACGAGAACCTTGCTTCGAACGCGCGCGTGCTGGTCGAGCACTGGCGTTTCACTGGAGACGACGTGCTGATCCACGCATTGCCGATCTTCCACACGCACGGCCTGTTCGTCGCCACCAATGTCGTCCTGATGGCCGGCGCCTCGATGCTGTTCGAGCAGAAGTTCGATCCGGCCCGCATCGTCTCGCTGCTGCCGCGCGCCACCGCCCTGATGGGGGTGCCGACCTTCTACGTGCGCCTGCTGCAGCAGGATGGGCTGGACCATGAGGCGGCAAAAAACATCCGTGTGTTCATTTCCGGGTCGGCGCCGCTGCTGGCCGAGACGCATAAGGCCTGGCGCGAGCGCACCGGCCACGCGATCCTCGAACGCTACGGCATGACCGAGACCAACATGAACACCTCGAACCCCTATGAGGGCGAGCGGCGCGCCGGTACCGTCGGTTTCCCCTTGCCCGGGGTCACGCTCCGCATCGCCGATCCCGACAGCGGCGCAGCGCTTGCGCAGGGTGAGGTCGGCATGATCGAGGTCAAAGGCCCCAACGTCTTCGGCGGCTATTGGCGCATGCCGGAGAAGACCAAGGCGGAATTCCGCGCCGACGGTTTTTTCATCACCGGCGATCTCGGCATGATCGACGCCGACGGCTACGTCCACATTGTCGGCCGCGGCAAGGACCTGATCATATCGGGCGGCTACAACATCTATCCGAAGGAACTTGAAAGCGAGATCGACGCGCTCGACGGGGTTAGCGAAAGCGCCGTCATCGGCGTTGCCCATCCGGATTTCGGCGAAGGCGTCACCGCTGTCGTCGTGCGGGCGCCGTCATCGCGGATCACCGATGCCGAAATTCTCGCCGCTATCGCCGGGCGGGTGGCGAAATACAAGCATCCGAAGCGGGTGATCTTCGTCGATGAACTGCCGCGCAACACCATGGGCAAGGTACAGAAGAACCTGCTGCGCGACACCTACAAGGACATATACGCATCATAGTTGTGCGGCGCCTGGGGCAGGGGCGCCTTACTCGCCTTACTCCTTGCGCGACCTTTCGGCCCGACTGCCGGAGCCCCACAAGGCGCGCTTCAGCAGGTTGCGCTTTCGTGGGACGAGGTTGATGTCGCTGACAAGCTTGGCGCCGCCCTCGCGCCGTTCCAAGGTGATCTTGCGGCTATGGAAGGCTTCCAGCTCGGCCCGGTGCGCCACGCTGATGATGGTGACATCAGGCAATTCACGGATCACCGTCGCCATCATGGTGTCCTGGCTCTTCTCGTCGAGCGCCGAGGTTGCTTCATCCAGCACGACGATATCGGGGCGGTGCAACAGCAGGCGCGCGAAGGCGAGACGCTGCTTTTCGCCGCCCGACAGCGTCTGGTCCCATGGCGCTTCTTCCTTGATCCTTTCGGCAAGGTAGGCGAGGCCGACCTTGTCGAGGGCGGCCTTGATCTGCTTGATCGTCCACTTATCCGCCGCCGCGGGATAGGCGACCGCGCGGCGAAGCGTGCCCGAGGGGATGTAGGGGCGTTGCGGCAGCATGAACAGTCGCCTGTCGGCGTGGAAATTGACGCTGCCGCCGCCCCACGGCCACAGGCCCGCGACGGCCCGCACCAGCGTCGACTTGCCCGAGCCGGATTCGCCGGCCACCAGCACCCGCTCACCGGGTTCGATCGCAACCTCGGTCTCCTTGACCACGGCGGTGCCGTCGTCGAGCGTCACGGAGAGATCGTCGAGGCTGAGCATGGCACCGTCATCGGTTTCGCCGTGCTGGATGCGCCCAAGCGCGTCGCTCTGCTCCGCACGCTCGAGCCCGTCGAGCGACATCATCAGCGATGCTATGCGCCGCGCGGAGGCGTTCCAGTCGGCAAGACGCGGGTAGTTGTCGACCAGCCATCCGAACGCGCCTTGCACGATGCCAAAGGCGGACGCTGCCTGCATCACCTCGCCAAGCGTCATTGAGCCTTCGAGGAATTTTGGCGCGCACAGCAGGATCGGCACGACCGGCGCAAACAGGCTCGATCCCTGCGACACCGCCGCCGTGCGCATGTGCTGGCCCGTCAGCAGCGCCCATTGCCTCAGCACATGGCCGAAAT
The DNA here is from genome assembly GCF_003998575.1 of Mesorhizobium sp. M7A.F.Ca.CA.001.10.2.1. Lineage (NCBI taxonomy): Bacteria > Pseudomonadati > Pseudomonadota > Alphaproteobacteria > Hyphomicrobiales > Phyllobacteriaceae > Mesorhizobium > Mesorhizobium sp. M7A.F.Ca.CA.001.10.2.1. The sequence goes on from NZ_RZQY01000541.1 coordinate 2,925, forward strand.
TCCTGTCGATGCCGCTGCGCTCCTCTTCCTCGCCGCCCAGCAAGGCGATGCTCTCGCCGTTTTCGCGCACGCGCGTCAGCGTGTAGCGCAGTTCGGCCTCCGCCTGGTTCTTCCGCTCGGAGAGCTGGACGAAATTGCGGCCGATGACCACCATCGCGGTCGAGGTGATGGCGGCATAGATCATCGCGGTGATGACCAGGAAGCCGGGGATGGTGATGCTCTCGCCGCCGATCGGCAAAGTGAGCGCGCCGCCGATGGTCCACAGCACGACGATGAAGGTCGAGGCAGACAGGAACGCGTTGAGGACGCCGGCGATGAAATCGACCGGCGACTCGGTGGCGATGCGCAGATCCTCGGTCATGCGGGCCTCGGGGTTCTGGTGGTCGCCGCCGACGAGATTCAGTTGGTAGTAGCGGCCGCCTGCCAGCCAGCGCGCGATGACCGCGGTGGTCAGCCAGGAACGCCAGCGGCGCTGGATCGTCATGCGCAGGTAGACCTGCGCGACGACAAGGCTGCCGCTGCAGATTACCAGCGGCACGAAGACGGCGCTGAGGAAATAGACGCTGCGGGCGTTGCGCTGCTCGAGGGCATCGAACATCGAACGGTTCCAGACATTGATGCCATACTGGAAGCCGATATTGATGCAGATCAGCAGCAGCACCCCGATCGTCAATGGCCAGGCGAGCCGGTCGCCGCGCCGGCTCCAGTAACCGCGCGCGCTGATCCAGAAACGCCGCAGCAGATATTTCTTGCGCTCCTGCTCGGCCCCTTCGGGCGTCAGTTGCGGATCGGGCTCGACAGCATCCGGCGGTGGCCCCGGCTGGCCGTCGACCTCCGGGGCAGCTTCGGCACTCGACAGCTTTTTTTCGCGCAGCTCCTCGTGGCGTGGCCTTTGGTCACGCGGAGCTTTCTGTGGCGGCTTCAAGGCACCGCGCGGTTTGATGCCGTCGGCCTGTTTCAATTTGGGTTTCGCCTCGGACATACGCTCCGACAACGACCTCAAAATCAAAAGGTTTCATGACGTCAGCCGACTTGACCTGATATCAACGCACAGTGTCGGAGCCGGCCGCAAAAACCTTTTCGCCGCCGATCCAGACGCCCTTCGTGTCGAGATCGTCCGACAGAGCGACAATATCCGCAGCCGTGCCGTTGGCGAATCGGCCAAGTCGGTGCGACTGGCCGATTGCTTGCGCCGGATAGAGTGAGGCCATGCGCAAAGCCTCGGAAAGCTCGACCCCGACGACGCGGTGGATGAAACGAACGGCCGCACCATCTATCGAAGGGACGGCAGCCTGAGGCT
>NZ_RZQY01000542.1:0-4220 GCF_003998575.1 Mesorhizobium sp. M7A.F.Ca.CA.001.10.2.1
GCTCAGCACGATCAGGGCGCCGGAGCAGGGGCGGATGCCGACCGCCGCCACCGCCGTCCACGCCGTGCGCCAGTCGAAGCGGTCGCCCGACAGCAGCGCCGGATCGGGTGCGTGCGAATGGCCGCAGGTATCGCAGACTTCGCCGGCCGCGTGATCGTGATGAGCGTGATCGTGTTCGGCATGATCGTGATGATCGTGCGAAGGGCCGTGCACATGGTCATGCGCGTGTGGCGCGTGCGAATGAGCATGCGCCGAATGGCTGGGAGCTGCATGGGAGTGACCGGCATGCGAATGCGCGCCGTGCGAATGGCCCCCATGAGAATGACCCCCATGAGAATGACCGGCGTGAGAATGGCCGGCATGAGCCGCCGACAGGCTGTAGGCCGGGCCCTTGCCGAACAGACGCAGGACGGCGGGGCCGAGTTTGCGCCACAGCAGCCAGGCGCCGAACAGGGTGACGAAGACAAAGCTCATGATCTCCATGAACCAGGCCGCGTCCGTCATCGAGACGGAGGTGCCGCGCAGGACGAAATAGGCGACCCCCATCACCGCGATCGCGGTCAGGCCCTGCAGCAGCGCCGAGACGAAGGACAAGAGGATGCCGCGCCGCAACGCCACTTCATTGGCCACCATGTAGGACGAGATCACGGCCTTGCCGTGGCCGGGGCCGGCGGCATGGAAAATACCGTAGGCGAAGGACAGGCCGACGAGTATCCAGATCTTGCTGCCGTCCTGGCGCATCGCCTTCATCGCCGTTGCCAGCGCGCGGTAGAATTCCTGCTGCCTGAGATTGATCCACATCAGGATATGGGCGAACGGGCCGGTGGTCGGCGCCATGCCGTCATTGACGCCGATGCCGAGCGAACTCTGGGCATGAGCGGCGTCGGCGAAATGCATCATGGCGACAGTGAGGGCCAACAGGCCGAATGCCAAACGCAGGGACGGTTTCGTCACCGGCTTCATCCTTCTGGCTGACAGGTCAGTTCGAGCTTGGTGGCGAAGATCTTGCTCATATCGGTGCCGGTCGGATCGTTGAAAAAGGCATCGGTGAGGGTCTTCTGGTTTTCCTTGATGGCCTCGTCCGGGTCCGGACGGACCACCTTGCTGGTGCAGTTCGAGGGCAGGCCTTCAACCGTGATGTTGGAGTCCTCGGTGAAGTCGATCGCCGTGTAGAATGTCGGATCGTAGACGCCGATATCGATCTTGCCGTGGAGCTTGATCGGCACCTTCGGTTCGGACTCGAACAGGATGATCAGCTGATCGTTGTCGAAATTGGCCATCAGATGCGGCGGCGGCGTCATCGCCACGTCCTTGCCGTCAACGGTGACGAGCTGGAAGTAATTGAACTCGGCCAGCGAGGCATGAACGGTGTCGGCGACTTCCTTCAGCTCCTTGTCATCGAGCTTCAGGTCGGAGTTCTTGTCGAACTCCATCATCACGGTCGAGGAAAACAGATCGTCGAAGCGCCAGAGATGACGGAGAGCCTTCACGCTTTGGTGATCCGGGGAGAGAATCACATCGAGGCGGGCCTCGGCGAAGACATGCGGATGCACGTAAGCCGGTCCAGTGGCGGCAAAAGTAGCCGCCAAGGCCGAAGCCAGCATGATTGCGTGCCGTTTCAGATTCATTCTCGGTCCATAGGCCTCGGAAGAGTTGCCGAGAGTTACCAGAAAGGGGGCGAAATTGGGACCATGAGACTATCGATGCCGGTCAGCCAGCCTCGCGCGTCCTGAACCACTGCACCAGGAAGTCGACGAAGACGCGGACTTTCGCCGGCAGATAGCGGCGGTGCGGGTAGACGGCGAAGATGCCGCCGCCCGACAGGATACGGTCATCCATCACCGCCACCAGCCGGCCGCTCGCGAGGTCGGGCGCGGCGATGAAATCCGGCAGGACGGTAAATCCGAGGCCCGCCACGGCCGCGGCTCTCGCCGTCATCGGGCTGTTGACCTCGACCGGACCGGACACCGAAACGCTCACCGGATCGCCATTGTCGCCCTTGAACGGCCAGTTGTTCAGTCCGCGGCCATTGGTGTCGACGATGCAAGGCATGCGGCTGAGATCCTGCGGCCTTGTCGGCATGCCATGCCTGGCGATCAGTTCGGGGGAGGCGCAGAGCTTTATCGAAAACGGCGCCAGCCGCCTGGCGATCAGCGACGAGTTCTCCAGCCGCGAGATGCGCACCGCAAGATCGAAGCCCTCCTCGACCAGATCGACGAAGCGGTCGTCGAGCTGGATGTCGAGCACGATGTCGGGATGCTGCTTGGCGAAGTCGATCAGCGACTGGCCGATCGGCGCGTCGGCGAAGGTGCGCGGCGCCGACAGCTTGATCCGGCCGCGCACGTCGCCGGAGGATTCACGCACCGCGTCGGCCAGGCTGTCGACCTCGCGCACGATCTCCGAGGCGCGCCGGTAATAGGTATGGCCGGCCTCGGTCATCGAGAACTGGCGCGTGGTGCGGTTGAGCAGCAAAGCGCCGAGTTCGTCCTCCAGCTCGCGCACATATTTCGACAGCAAGGCCTTGGAACGACCGATCTTGCGCGCCGCCGCCGAAAAGCCCTCGGCCTCGACCACGTCGATGAAGGCACGCATGCGCGTCAGTGTGTCCATGGTCAGGCCTTTCGTGCCGCGTCGAGAAGTTTCCGGCCGAGCCGTATCAGGGCAATGTCGCTGCCGGAAGGGCCAAGCAGCGACAGGCCGAACGGGGCGCCGGCGACCGAGCCGACGGGCAGCGTGATCTGTGGAAAACCAGACAGGCCGGCCAGGCACAGAAGTTGGAGCGCCCGTTCGCGATAGGCCTGGAACTGCTCCGGCGTGCTGTCCACGTAAGGCGCCGGACCAGGCACGGTCGGCAGGACAAGGAAGCCGTTCCTGCCGAGCAGGGCGTTCAGTTCGCCGCGAAAGGTCAGACGTCGCACCTTCTCGGCCTGGGCTGTCCTGTCATCGACGGCACGGCCAAAGCCGAAACGCTCCTCGACACCGGGGCCGAGGCCGCGCTCGCCGCTGGTGATCCATTCGCCATGCACCGCCCAGGCCTCCCTGGCCTGCAGCCGGCGAAAGCACCAATAGAGTTCATCGGGAGATGAGGAGAAGCGGATTGCCGGCGTCGCCGGCACGCCGAAGACCGCGCCCGCCAGCCCCTTCATTTCACCATATTCGGCCAGCGCCGGGCGGGCGACCAATCCATCCAGCCAATCCAGCGCCAGCGGCCGGTCCAACACGTGCTGGTGCGGATCGCGGCCGAGCAGCAGCTTGCCGACGGTCTCGTAGGTCTCGATGTCGTCGGCGAACCAGCCGAACGTGTCGAGGCTCGGCGCCAGCTTCATCGTGCCGTCGAGCGGAATGCGGCCATGCGTGGTGCGCAGCCCGATCAGTCCGCAAAAGCTCGCCGGGGCGCGGATCGAGCCGCCGGTGTCTGAGCCGGTCGCGATATCGGCCAGCCTGCCCGCCACCGCCGCCGCCGACCCCGATGAGGAGCCGCCGGTGACGCGGTCGGGTGCCGCCGGGTTCACCGGAAACGAGAAATGCGCATTCTGGCCGAACAACGCGAAGGCAAGCTCGTCGGTCTGCGTCTTGCCGACGAAGCGTGCGCCAGCATCGAGGATCATCTGCACGGCGGGTGCGGTGCGCGAGGCTGCGTGGCTTTCGGCGAATTTTTGCAAATTGCCGCAACCGGTGCGGTAGCCGGCGACGTCGTAGATGTCCTTGACGGCCAGCCGCAGGCCGGCCAGCGGGCCTAGCTGGGCATGTGCCACTGGCATCTGGCGAAGATCGAGAAAGGCGTTGAGAGGGCCGTGCGTGCCTGTCATCGTTCGATATCCGGATACGGTTGCCGCAACATTGTTCGACACCAGAAATTTTACAACCTGCGATACGATTTTTATTGATTGTGAAAGTCTTCGCCCTTATATCGCGCTTGCCCAAAGTCGCACGTGCCTGTGGGTGTCCGCCGATCCTCGAATGGTGAGGGAAATCGGTAAGGTAACTGGAGCCAACCCCTCCAGTCGGTCTAGCGGCCAACCGCCAGCCCGAGGACACCTTGAAGCAACGACGGTGCGGGCCTTTCTGGTGTTCTGCCGGTTGTCCAAAAACCGGGGTTACTGAAGAGGCACACCTTCATTGCCGGCAGTGCGGACGGGTCTCCCATCCAAGCCAAGGCAGACAAAGCGAACCGAGGCCGGGCAAGGCCAAGGTTCGCTTTGTCTGCCTTGGCTTGGATG
>NZ_RZQY01000543.1:0-4219 GCF_003998575.1 Mesorhizobium sp. M7A.F.Ca.CA.001.10.2.1
TCCGCGAACTGCTCGACGAAGGCATCCTGCATGAGGATGTGCAGACGGTGTGGGGCGAAGGCCTGCGGCCCTATGCGGTCGAGGCAAAGCTCGGCGCCGACGGCAGCGTGGTGCGCGAGGCCTCGCCGAAGGCAAGCGGCGACGAAAAAGTGCTGGCGCCGTTCAACAAGGCATTCCAGGCGACCGGCGGCCTGAAGGTGCTGTCAGGCAATCTCGGCCACGCCGTCATCAAGACTTCCGCGGTGAAGCCGGAGCGGCGTATCATCGAGGCGCCGGCCAGGGTCTTCGACAGCCAGCAAGGGCTGAACGATGCGTTCAAGGCAGGCACGCTGACCGGTGATTTCATCGCCGTCATCCGCTTCCAGGGGCCGAAGGCCAATGGCATGCCGGAACTGCACAAGCTGACCACCGTGCTCGGCATCCTGCAGGATCGCGGCCAGCGCGTCGCGCTGGTCACCGACGGGCGCATGTCGGGCGCCTCCGGCAAGGTGCCGGCGGCGATCCATGTGACGCCGGAAGCGGTCGAGGAGGGTCCTATCGCCAGGATCCACGAAGGCGACATCATCCGGCTCGACGCCGAAGCCGGCACACTCGAAGTCCTGGTGCCGGCCGGGGAGTTCGCCTTGCGCCGGACGGCGGATGCCGATCTTATCGGCAACGAGTTCGGCTTCGGCCGCGAACTGTTTGCCGGCTTCCGGCAATTGGTCGGCCGCGCCGACCATGGCGCCAGCGCCTTCGGCACCGCTTGACGGCAGTTCTGCGTCGTTCATGAAAAAGGGCGGCACATGGCCGCCCTCTTGCGGTTGTGCATACGATTCTATTGCACGGTTAGCTCGGCTCGCTCGCCGGCCTTGACCGTCACGTTGCCTTCTTTCGAACTGTTGTCGGATTTCTCCGAAACCACGGCGTAGTCGCCCGCCGGGATCGCTGCCTGATACTTCTGGTCGAATGCATAGCCAAGCGACTTGCGGTTGCCGTTGATGTCCTTCTTGGCCTCGAAAATCTCGATCTTCGAGGCTCCGGGCGCGGTGATCGCCAGCACGCCGGCATTCATTGCGACCTTCAGATCCTGAAATTCGCCCACCTTGACGGTGAACGGCTGCTCGACGACGGCGAGATCAACCGTCGCAATCAACACATAGTCATCGGGCGGCAGATCGAATTTGCTGTCGGGTCCGTAGGCATAGGTCACCTCGTCCCTGGTTCCATCGATCTTCTTTTTTGCCTTGAGCACCTTGAAGCCGATGCCTGAACCGTCCGCCTTGTCGCCGCCCGCAGCATAGTAAGCATTGGCAACGACATGGCCAACACCGGCAACCATGTCCTTTTCCACGGTCTTGCCGGCAGCCAGCGGAATCGTCTCGGTAGCCACGCCCTGCCCGATCGTGACAGTCACCTTCTGGTCGCCGGCCGGCAACACGGCTTTCGTCGTCCCATAGAAGGTGGCGGGCATGTCGGCACCAGGATAGTCGATGACGACAGCCGCGCCATCGACGACATCCGCCCCCTCGCTCGGTCGCGGATGGATGATGAGCGTGCCGGCATTCAAGTTGAAGAGAGGCTTGTAGACCTGGCCTGCCTCGATCTTGACCTTCTGCTCGGTCTTCGCCTGGCCGTCACTGGCCACGACGATATAGTCGCCCAGTTCCAGATTGGCCTTGTAGGCGCCGTATTCGGTGCTGACGTAGTCGCCGCGCGTACCGTCGGGTTTCGCCTTGTAGATTTCCCAGGCGTTGCCGTCGGTGACGGGATCGCCGCCCTCGGCAAGCACTGCTATCGGCTGGAAATTGAAGTCCGGTTTGGCCAGCTCCGGTGCGGGCGCTGGCTCCGGTGCCGGAGCGGGTGCCGGTTCCGGCACCGGCGCCGCCACGGTCTCGGCAAGCGCCTCCTGCAGCGCCTTCTCGTCGGAGGCCTGGATGTATTTGCCGCCGGTGTTGTCGGCGAGGCAGGCGATCTGCCGGCCCTCATCGGCGGTCAGGCCGAAACCGACGACATCGGCGGTGAAGTCGACGCCGGATGCCTCGAGCTCCTTGCCAAGCGCGCAAGGGTCGCCGCCGCATGTTTCGAGCCCGTCGGTGATGAGCACGACGGTCGCCTTGTCCTCGGTGTATTTCAGCGCCTCGGCCGCCTGTTTGACCGCCGCCGTCAGCGGCGTCTTGCCGAGGAATTTCAGGCTGTCGGCAGCGGCCGAAATGGCGCTGCCCGAACCTGCCTGCGGCGGCACGATCAGCTGGATGTCGTCGCAGCTGCCCTTTTCACGGTGGCCATAGGCCATAAAGCCGATGTCGTCGTCGGTGGGGACCGATTGAAGCACGGTTCGAAGCGACTCTCGGGCGATTTCGAGCTTGGGCTTGCCGTCGATCTGCGCCCACATCGAGCCGGACGCATCGAGAATGATGATGACCTTGTTTGCGGCGAAGCCGAAGGTCGTCATCGACAAAAGGAGGATCGCCGCAGCGACGCCCCGTGCAAGTCCCGCCATCGAAATCTCCTAAATCCGCCCCTGATCCGGGCGGCAAGCTATTTGACGCGGCGCCGGGACACAAGTCCGGGCAGCCAGGTGCGTCGGGCCCGAACCCAGCTTAACAAAAGTCGTGATGACAGCCAGTTCGGGGTGTCGGCAGTGCCGATGGCTTTCCATGATAGGAATTTTTTCTTGACTGGATGCACTCAGCTATGGTACATTTTTGCCCATGGTGCTGATTTGCGCCGGTGACCCGCCGCTCAGGCGGGTTTTTCGTTTGATGCACCCAGCCTACGCGCCGGCGAAGGCTCCGAAGGAACCCGTTACCCGAATTCGCTACCCTGGCCCGATGCGCCGGGGCGCCGAACTTTTCAGCGGAAGCGGAATTCAGTAAGTCGTGCGGCGCTCTTCCGAGGGCGGCCTGCCGAATTGCAGCCGGTAGCTTTGGGCGAAGTAGGAATGCGAGGTGAAGCCGGTCGCTATCGCCACATCGAGGATCGGCATGTTGGTCTGGCGCAGCAGTTCGCGCGCCCGCTCCAGCCGCAACCGCATGTAATAACGGCCGGGCGTGACGCTGAGATGGCGCAGAAACAGGCGCTCGACCTGACGCACCGACAGACCGGCGGATTTGGCCAGCTGCACCGCCGACAGCGGCTCGTCGAGGTGGTCGGCCATCAGTTCGACGATGCGTCTGAGCTTCTCCGACTTGCCGGTCAGGTCGCGTTCCGGGCCGACGCGCTGGCGGTCGCCGGCCGAGCGGATGCGTTCGTGCTGGAACTGGTTGGCGACGCCATTGGCGAGGTTCGAGCCGAAATCGCCGCGCACGATCTCCAGCATCAGGTCGATCGAAGTGGTGCCGCCGGCGCAGGTGTAGCGCTTGCGGTCGATCTCGAAGACATTGCCGGTGCAGTTGATATCGGGGAAGCGTTCGACGAAGCCGGCGCGATTTTCCCAATGGATGGTGCAGCGATAGCCTTCGAGCTGGCCGGCCTCGGCCAGCAGGTAGGAGCCGACCGACAGGGCACCCAGCGCATTGCCGCGCCGGCCCCAGCTGCGCAGTGCCGCCAGCACCTTGCTCTTGCCGGGAAATTCCGTCGTCAGCCCGACCGAGACGAAAAGGATATCGACCGGCGGCAGGTCGGCAACGGCGTAGTCGATCTTGAGCGGCAGGCCATTGGAAGCCATCACCGGATCGCCATCGGCCGACACCGTCGTCCAACCGTAGAAGTCGCGGCCAAGCAACCGGTTCGCCGACCGGAACGTATCGATCGCGGCAGCCAGCGAGAACATGGAGAACTTGTCTACCAGCAGGAATGCGAACTGCCGCCCGCCTTGAACGGGGTCCGTGATGACCGGCCGTTCTGAGGGAACACTGGGGTTCGGCAAAGCTGCGGCTTTCTGGCGGGTCAGAAGGACGGCCGTTTCAATCCGGCCGCTAGGTAGGCCGAGGCTAACGTATTGGCCATCAGCATGGCAATGGTCATCGGCCCGACACCGCCGGGAACCGGCGTGATGGCGCCGGCGGCCTTAGCCGCTTCGGCATAGGCGACATCGCCGACGAGGCGGGACTTGCCCTCGCCCTTTTCCGGCGCCGGAATGCGGTTGATGCCGACATCGATGACGGTGGCGCCGGGCTTCACCCAATCACCCCTGATCATCTCCGGCCTGCCGACGGCCGCGACAAGGATATCGGCGGTGCGGGCCAAGGCGGGCAGATCCCTGGTGCGGCTGTGGGCGATGGTGACGGTGCAGTTG
>NZ_RZQY01000544.1:0-4213 GCF_003998575.1 Mesorhizobium sp. M7A.F.Ca.CA.001.10.2.1
CCACGGCCAAGGTCACGGCATGGATCCTCGGGTCTCCGCGACGTCGCTTCGCTCCTGCTCCGCCCGTGGATGACGAAGGTGGGAGCTGTCCGCGGGAAAACGCCATCTTCACACCGCCGCGACAAACCCGTCCAGAACGCGTTTCTGGCCGGCCTTGTCGAAGTCGATGGTCAATTTGTTGCCTTCGATGGCCGAGATGTTGCCGTTGCCGAATTTCTGGTGGAAGACGCGGTCGCCGACGTTGAAGGGCGATGGCTTGTCGGCGACGGATTTGGCGACCAGTTCGCCATCGATGGTGCGGCCCTTGACCGAGGTGCGGCCGGCGCCGTAGCCGCTGTCCGTCTCGCCATAGCCGATGCGCTCGACCTGGTGGCCGGAGCGCGAGCCCCAGTTGCGGTCGGTCGCCTCGGTGCGGTTGGCCTGCGCGCGCTGCCAGCCCGGCGTTGCATAGGTGTTGGAGAAGGCGCCGGATTTTTCGGTATCGGCGCCGACATTGTCGAAGCGCGAGGCGCCATAGGGGTTTTGCCGTCCCGCGCCCTGGCCGCCGCGACCGGAGGCAAAAGAACCGCCGCCATAGGAATTGCCGTAGCCGCCATAGGAGTTACCGCTTTCGGCGACTTCGACATGGGCTTCCGGCAGTTCGTCGAGGAAGCGTGACGGGATGGTCGACTGCCACAGGCCGTGGATGCGGCGGTTGGAGACGAACCAAAGATGCAGGTTCTTCTTGGCACGAGTCAGGCCGACATAGGCAAGGCGGCGCTCTTCCTCCAGCCCGGAGCGGCCGCCTTCATCCAGCGCACGCTGGTGCGGGAACAGGCCTTCCTCCCAGCCGGGCAGGAAGACGGTCTCGAATTCGAGGCCCTTGGCCGAATGCAGCGTCATGATCGAGACGGCGTCGAGCCCGGCATTCTGCTCGGCGTCCATGACGAGTGCGACATGCTCAAGGAAGGAGCGCAGCGATTCGTACTCCTCCATCGAACGGATCAGCTCTTTCAAATTCTCCAGCCGGCCGGGGGCTTCGACCGAGCGGTCGTTTTTCCACATGTCGGTGTAGCCGCTCTCTTCCAAGATGGTCTCGGCGAGCTCGGTGTGCGGCGTGGTTTCCAGCGCCTTTTGCCAGCGCTCGAAATTGGCCGACACCTCGCGCAAGGCAGCGCGCGGCTTCGGCTTCAACTCGTCGCTTTCGGCCAGCTTGGCGGCGGCCTCCAGCATCGGGATGCGCAGCGCACGCGCGGTGTCGTGGATCTGGCGGATGGTGGCTTCGCCAAGGCCGCGCTTCGGCACATTGACGATGCGCTCGAAGGCGAGGTCGTCGGCGCCTTGGGCGACGACACGGAAGAAGGCCAGCGCATCGCGGATTTCCATGCGCTCGTAGAAGCGCGGGCCGCCGATGACGCGGTAGTTGAGGCCGAGTGTGACGAAACGGTCCTCGAATTCGCGCATCTGGAAGGACGCGCGGACCAGGATCGCCATGTCGTTGAGATTGTGCTTTTGCCGCTGGTAGGTCTCGATGGTATCGCCGACGGCGCGCGCTTCTTCCTCGGAATCCCAGGCGGCGTGGACATGCACCTTGCCGTCCTCCGGATCGTTCCGGTCGGTGAACAGCGTCTTGCCGAAGCGGCCCTCATTGTGGGCGATGAGGTGGGAGGCCGCGCCAAGGATGTGCGCGGTCGAGCGGTAGTTGCGCTCCAGCCGGATGATGGTGGCGCCGGGAAAATCCTTGTCGAAGCGCAGGATGTTGTCGATCTCGGCACCGCGCCAGCCATAGATCGACTGATCGTCGTCGCCGACGCAGCAGATGTTTACGGTGGCGCGGGTTTCGGCCGAAGAGCGCCCAATCTCCCCCCTAGAGGGGGAGATGTCGCCGGAGGCGACAGAGGGGGGCGCTGTCCCTCCAGCCTGTCGGCGCGAGGCGCCCCCCTCTGTCCTGCCGGACATCTCCCCCTCAAGGGGGGAGATCGGCTTGCCTTGAGGCCGCTGCGCCAGGAGGCGCAGCCACATGTACTGGGCGGTGTTGGTGTCCTGGTACTCGTCGACGAGGATGTATTTGAAGCGCTTGTGGTATTCCTTGAGCACGTCCGGATTGGCGCGGAAGATGCGGATCGGGTGGCACAGCAGGTCGCCGAAATCGCAGGCGTTCAGCGTCTTCAGCCGCTCCTGATAGGCCTTGTAGAGTTCGCGGCCCTTGCCGTTGGCGAAGGCGCGGGCGTCGCCCTCGGTGATGTCGGACGGGCCTTGTCCCTTGTTCTTCCAGCCGTCGATCATCTGGGCGAACTGCTTGGCCGGCCAGCGCTTGTCGTCCAGACCTTCGGCCTGGATCAGCTGCTTGATCAGCCGCACGACGTCGTCGGTGTCGAGGATGGTGAAGTCGGAGCGCAAACCGGCGAGTTCGGCATGTCTGCGAAGCAGCTTCACGCCAATCGAGTGGAAGGTGCCGAGCCATGGCATGCCCTCGACGTTGCCTTCGCCGATCAGGACGCCGATGCGGATCTTCATCTCGCGCGCGGCCTTGTTGGTGAAGGTCACCGCGAGGATCTGCGACGGGAACGCCTTGCCGGTGGCGAGGATGTGAGCGATGCGGGTGGTGAGCACGCGGGTCTTGCCGGTGCCGGCTCCGGCCAGCACCAGAACCGGGCCTTCGGTGGTTTCCACCGCCAGCCGCTGCTCCGGGTTGAGGCCCTTCAGATAGTCGGGTGCGTTGTTGTGTCCGCTGCGGGCAGCCATGGCGCGCGCGGCGATGCCCGACGGGGCCGTGGGCCGCGCATTGGGTTCGTCGAAAAAGGGCATGTCTTCGGAAAAGCCGGACATCGCCCCGAATGTAGTGATTCGGTGGGGAAAGACCAGAACTGTCTACGTTTTGTTCCGCTAAAGTGCCCGATTGCTGCCCACGCTCCCAGTGCGGTCGATGTTATCCCAATGGCGATGGACCATTACCGCCTGCGCTTGAGGCCCATGCTTGACAGGCGGGACCGTCGGGAGAAAGTTGTGCTTCGGGCAGCGACGCAATGCCGGGTTGCCATGGCAGCGCCGCAAAGCGCAACAGTCGAAGGAGTATCATCTTGGCTGTCACCATCACCTCCCTCATTCTTTTCCTCATCGGCCTGGCACTCGGCGGCGGCGGCATCCGCCTGGCGATGCTGGGCGGCAGCTGGTACTATGTCGTTGCCGGCCTTGCCTTCCTGATCGCCGCCTGGCTGCTTTACCGGCGCAGGTCGACTGCTTTGTGGCTCTACGCGGTGATCGTGCTCGGCACGTTGGCCTGGGCGGTCTGGGAAACCGGCTTCGACTGGTGGGAACTCGGGCCTCGCGGCGGCATCATCGTGCTTCTCGCTTTTTGGCTGCTGACGCCGTGGGCGAGGCGGGGTCTCGTCGGCCCTGACGGGCGCGCGCCGCTGATCCTTGCCGTGCTGGCATCATTGGCCGTCGCCGGTTATTCGATGACTTCGGATCCGAAGGATATTGCCGGCGAACTCGGCACCGACAAGGTGGTCGCCAACGCCAATCTCGGCAATGATGTGCCGGCCGGCGAATGGCACTATTACGGCCGCACGCAGTTCGGCCAGCGCTATTCGCCGCTCGACCAGATCACACCGGACAATGTCGCCAAGCTGCAGCCTGCCTGGACCTACCAGACCGGCGATGTGAAGGGTCCCGACGATGTCGGCGAGACCACCTATCAGGTGACGCCGCTGAAGATCGGCGACACACTCTACATCTGCACGCCGCATAATTTCGCCATCGCCATCGATGCCGCGAGCGGAAAGGAGAAATGGCGCTTCGATCCCAAGGTCAAGCTCGACAAGGACCGCCAGCACCAGACCTGCCGCGGCGTGGCCTATTACGCCGATGCCGCCGGCGCCGCCGGGCAGCCCTGTGCGACCCGCGTCTATCTGCCGACCTCGGATGCGCGGCTGATCGCGCTCGATGCCGCCAACGGGCAGATCTGCCCGGCTTTCGCCGAGGGCGGCACGCTGAACCTTCTGACCAACATGCCCTATCCGAAGTCGGGCTATTATTACTCGACCTCGGCCCCGCTGATCTCAGCCGGCAAGATCATCGTCGGCGGCGCGGTCAACGACAATTATTCGACGCAGGAGCCATCCGGCGTCATCCGCGCCTACGACGCTGCCACCGGCGCGCTGGTGTGGAACTGGGATTCCGGCAATCCGGACCAGATAACGCCGCTGCCGGCCGGCCAGACCTATACCGCCAA
>NZ_RZQY01000545.1:0-4207 GCF_003998575.1 Mesorhizobium sp. M7A.F.Ca.CA.001.10.2.1
CTCTATTACATATTATGGCAGCTGGCGGTGGCGATCAGCGTCGGCCTGGCTGCGGCGGTATTGTCATTTCTGGCCGGCGGCGGTCCAGCCGTCGCCGACGATTTCCGCATCCTGTTCGTCATCGAGGGCATCATCACGCTCTGCGCGCTGCTTGCCTACCTCAAGCTGACGCCACAGGACGGTGCCCATGTCAGCGGCCACGGCGCACAGATGAATACCGAATGAGGCTGGCTGGCTTATTCGCTGAACGTCACCCACTCTTCCAGCGGCACGCGGTCGGTGCGGAAGGCGTTTTCAGGTTTTGACGTATCTTCATAACCAAGCGCCATGCCGCAGACGACGATCTCTTCGTCCGGAATGTCGAGCACCGGCCTGATCTGCCGGTGATAGGGCGCGAAGGCCGCCTGCGGACAGGTGTGCAGACCCCTGCCTCTTGCTGCGACCATAATGTTCTGCAGGAACATGCCGTAGTCGATCCATGAGCCCTGGTTGAGGCGGCGGTCGATGGTGAAGATCATGCCGACCGGGGCGTCGAAGAAGACGAAGTTGCGGTCGTGCTGGGCGCGCATCTTGTCGACCTCGCGACGACCGATCCCGAGCGCGCCATAGAGGCCGAAACCGTTGGCGCGGCGGCGGGTCAGATACGGCTCGAAGAACTGTGTGGGATAATACCGGTACTCGTCCCAATCAGCTTTTTCGGCGCGAATGCCGGAATTGAGAATGGCGTCTGATATCCGCTGCTTGCTCTCGCCCTTGGTGACATAGACCTTCCATGGCTGCATGTTGGTGCCGGATGGGGCACGCGCCGCAACCGCCAGAATGGCGCGGATGGTTTCGTCGTCGACCATGTCGGGCAGGAATGCGCGCACCGAACGGCGCGACAGGATCGCCTCGTCGACAATCTCGGCATCGCCCGCAATTCGGGGGTTATTTTCCAGCATGGGCCGTCCCTTACCCTTTGTCTCGATCGGACGTCCCCACTCGCCGCTCTCGGCGGAGCCTTTGCATGAACCGTCAAAATCGCGCAAGCAAATCTTGTGCATCCGTGAAAATCTACTTGATTTTTTCATGAGCTTGACTTCTCATGAAATTTGGCCAGATTTTTTCATAAAGTGAGCGCTTTGCCTTCGACTACCGCTAGAACATTGCAGGTACCTGACGAACGCGTGCTGGCCGGCGATATCAGGGCCCTGCGCAAGGCGCGCGGGCTGACACTCGCCGAGATCGGCTCGAAGCTTGGCCGTTCGGTCGGCTGGGTCAGCCAGGTCGAGCGCGGTCTGTCGACGCCGTCGCTCGGTGACCTCCGAGCCTTCGCCGAACTGTTCGGCGTGCCGATCAGCCTGTTCTTCAGCCATGACGTACCTGTCGAAAGCGAGCGCGGCGTGGTCGTGCGCGCTGGCAGGCGCCGCACGCTTGGCACAAGCGAATCCGGCCTGGTGGAGGAGCTTCTGTCGCCCGATCTCGGCGGTAGCTTCGAGATGGTGCGTTCGGTCTTCGCGCCGGGCGCGGAACTGAAGGCCGAGGCGCAGCGGCCGACCGAAGAAGCTGGATACGTCGCCTCCGGGCTGTTCGACATCGAGATCGGAGGTGTCTGGCATCGGCTTGGCGAAGGCGACTCCTTTCGCTTTGAAGGCAAGCCTTACCGCTGGCGCAATCCGGGCGCGGAGCCTGCAATTGTCATCTGGGTGGTTTCACCACCCGTCTATTGAGTTCAAGTTTGGAGAAGAACATGGCGGGTTTGCCGAGCACGGCGCGCGTGGTGATCATCGGAGGCGGTGCCGTCGGCACTTCCGCGCTCTACCATCTCGCCAAGGCGGGCTGGACCGACTGCGTGCTCTTGGAAAAGAACGAGCTGACTTCGGGCTCGACCTGGCATGCCGCCGGCAACGTGCCGACTTTCTCCTCGTCCTGGTCGCTGATGAACATGCAGCGCTATTCGACCGAGCTTTATCGCGGGCTGGCCGACGCGGTCGACTATCCCATGAACTATCACGTCACCGGCTCGCTGCGCCTTGCCCACACGAAAGAGCGCATGCAGGAATTTCAGCGCGCCAAGGGCATGGGCCGCTACCAGGGTATGGACATCGACATCGTCGGCGTCGACGAGATCCAGCGCCGCTATCCCTTCATCGAGACGCATGATTTGAAAGGCGCGCTCTACGACCCGAGCGACGGCGACATCGATCCGGCGCAGCTCACCCAGGCGCTGGCCAAGGGCGCGCGCGACATGGGCGCGAAGATCATCCGCTTCTGCCCGGTCACAGGCGTGCGCCGCGAGAACGACGAGTGGGTGGTCGAGACGGCGCAAGGTGAGATCCGCTGCGAGATCGTCGTCAATGCCGCCGGCTACCGCGCCGCCGAAGTCGGCCGGATGTTCGGCCGCGACGTGCCGATGATGGTGATGAGCCATCAGTACATATTGTTCGAGGAGATTCCCGAACTGGCGGCATGGTCGAAGGAACAGGGCAAGAAACTGCCGCTGCTGCGCGACGTCGACACCTCCTACTATCTGCGCCAGGAGAAGAACGGGATGAATCTCGGCCCCTATGAGCGCAATTGCCGCGCGCATTGGGCCAGCCACAACGACCCGATGCCGGAGGATTTTTCCTTTCAATTGTTCCCCGACGACCTCGACCGGCTGGAACATTATCTGGCCGATGCCGTCGCCCGCGTGCCGATCCTTGGCACCGCCGGCCTGTCCAAGGTGATCAACGGGCCGATCCCCTACACGCCGGACGGCAACCCGCTGATCGGCCCGATGCCCGGGGTTCCCAATGCCTTCGAGGCCTGCGTCTTCACCTTCGGCATTGCCCAGGGTGGCGGCGCCGGCAAGGTGCTGGCCGAATGGGTGACAGAGGGCCGGACCGAATGGGACATGTGGTCGTGCGACCCGCGCCGCTTCACTTCCTTTGCCTCGGCGCCGGACTACTGCGTCGCCAAGGGCATGGAGATCTACGGCAACGAATATGCCATCCAGTTCCCGCGCCATGCCTGGCCGGAAGGCCGCGACCGCAAGCTGTCGCCGATCCATGATCGCATCAAGGCGCTCGGCGGCCGCTTCGACGCCTATAATGGCTGGGAGCGTGCCACCTGGTACGCACAAGACGGCGATGACATTTCCGAGGAAGCCACGCTGACCTTCCGCCGCGACGGACCGTGGCATCATCGCGTGCGCGAGGAGTGCCTGGCCGTGCGCGATGCCGCCGGCATTTTGGACCTGCCGGGCTTCTCGCGCTTCAACCTCGACGGTCCCGGTGCCGCCGAATGGCTGAGCCTGCAGGTCACCGGGCTGGTGCCGAAGGCAGGCCGCATCGGTCTCGTCTATTTCGCCGACGACAAGGGCCGCATCGTCACCGAAATGTCCGTGGTGCGCCACGACGACAACCTGATGACGCTGATCACCGCGGCGGTCGCGCAGTGGCACGATTTCGAATGGCTGAAATCGCGCATGCCCAAGGATGCGCCGTTCAGGCTGATCGACCGGACCGAGGAATTCTCGACCCAGATCCTGGCCGGCCCCAACTCGCGGAAAATCCTCGCCGATGTCTGCGAAGCCGACCTCACTTTGCCATGGCTGACGCATCAGGAGACAAAGATCGCCGGTCGCTGGGCCAAACTCGTGCGCGTCTCCTTCGCCGGCGAACTCGGCTGGGAAATCCACACCAGGGTGGACGACACATCAGCCATCTTCGACGCCGTCTGCGCGGCAGGCCAGCGACATGGGCTGAAGCCGTTCGGCATGTATGCGTTGGATTCACTCAGGCTTGAAAAAGGCTACCGCACCTGGAAGGGCGACCTGTCGACCGACTATTCGATCCTGCAGGGCGGGTTGGAGCGCTTCGTCAAATGGGACAAGCCCGATTTCCGTGGCAAGGCTGCACTCCAGAACGAAAAGCAGCAAGGCGTGAAGAAGCGCTTCGTCACGCTGGTTATAGAGAACCCGGGCGACTGCGACGCCCCTTCGGTGTCGACGCTCTGGCATGACGGCAAGATCGTCGGCGAGACGACGTCCGGCGGTTGGGGCCACCGGGTCGACAAGTCGATCGCGCTCGGCATGCTGCGCGCCGATCTGGCCGAGCCAGGCACATCAGTCGAGGTCGAAATCTTCGGTGACCGCTTTCAGGCGATCGTGCAGAAGGATGAACCGTTGTGGGATCCGAAGAACGAAAGGCTGCGCGCATGAAGAAAATCATCCTCACCGATGGCG
>NZ_RZQY01000546.1:0-4206 GCF_003998575.1 Mesorhizobium sp. M7A.F.Ca.CA.001.10.2.1
GGAACCGGTTCGTCCGGGGTATCGATCATGCCAGGAAGCCTTTCAAAACCGGTTCAAAAATGTCGGATGAGCGCTGCCTGGCCACCGCGCGGTGGCCAGGCAGCGGAGCGGGCAAGGGTCGCGGTCAGTTCCCGATGCCCAGCTTCTTGCAGCCTTCCGCGTAACGATCGACGCAGAGTTCGGCCGCGGTGTTGATCTTCTTGTCGATGATCTCGGCCTTCAGGTTTTCCTGCGTCACCACGGCTGGCGTGAACAGCTGCGAGGGCGTGTCGTACAGCGTCATCTCGGCCTTCGGCGTCTCGCCCGAAAGCAGCTTGATGGCGATGTTGGCGGCCGCCGCCGCCACGATCTCGCTCGGCTTGGAGATGGTGTTGTACTGGTCGCCGGCGATGATCAGCTGCAAGGCCGCGATCGTCGCGTCATTGCCGGTCACCGGCGGCACCGGATCGACGCCGGCCGCCTTGAAGGCGGCGATGGCGCCGCCACCGGTGCCGTCATTGGCGGCAACCACGCCGAGGATTTTCGGCCCGAAGCGGGTGATCTGGCCGCCGGCCCATTGCTGCGCCTTCGGCGGCGCCCATTCCGGCGTGTCGTATTCGGCCAGGATCTTGTAGCCGCTATTGTCGAGGCCGGCATGGATGCCCTTCTTGATCAGGCCGGCCGCCGCGTCGGTCGGCGAGCCGTTGATCTGCAGCACACCGCCGCTGGCCGGATCGACCTTCAGCGCCTTCAGGTGCTCGACCAGCGAGTCGGCGATGGCCTTGCCGATGCCTTCATTGTTGAACGACACATAGAAATCGGCCGGCGCGGTCGGGATCGGCCGGTCGTAGGCGATGACCTTGATGCCCTGGCTCTGCGCCAGCTTGACCAGCGAGGCGGCGGCGGTCGAGTCGACCGGGTCGAGCACGATCGCCTTGGCGCCCTGCGAGATCACCGAGTTGAACTGCTGCTGCTGGCGCGAGGCGTCGGCATCGGCATTCTGGTAGAGCACCTTGCAGCCCGGGCACAGCTTCTTCATCTCGGCGGCGAAGCCGGGATAATCATGCTGCTCGTAGCGGGTCGAGGCCTGGTCGGGCATCAGGAAGGCGACGGTCGCATCGGTGACTTCGGCGGCCCTGGCGATCGCGGCGGTGCCGGCCAGCAGCGACAGCGCAAGGGCTGCCACACCGGCGGACTTGCCAGCGGACTTCAATGAAGATGAAAGTTTGGTCATTCGGTCTTCTCCGTTTCTGGATATGGTTGTAAGAAGGTCGTTGACTGCTTTGGTCTGAAGATACCTATCCGCCCTCGCCCAAACTGCATTGGGAACCGGGACCCGGCGCCGGCCTTTCGAGCCGCGCCGACAACCTCCGCCGACGGAGGAATTCGAGACAAGCGTTCTCCATCGCGAACCGCTCCACGCGGCTCACGTCGTCATGCAAAAGAAAAAATCCTCCCTTGGTTCCTCCCTGGCTCCTCCGTTAAGCGGCTTTTCCCGCGTTGATGTTGTCGGCCAGCAGGCGCCTGAAGCGCGAGGGCGGCATGCCCTTCTCCGCCAGGAACTGCCGGTTGAAATTGGACAGATTGTTGAAGCCGACCTCGTAGCAGATGTCGGTGATCGAGGCCTGCTCGTCGCTCATCAGGATCTGGCAGGCAAGGTTGATGCGCAGCCGCTTCACATACTGCACCAGCGACATGCCGGTGTGACGGCGAAACGAGCGTGAGAAAGCGCCGGTCGATTGGCCGGCGATGGCGGCGAGGTCCGCCTCGTCGAACAGCTGCGTCAGGTTTTCCCTGATATAGGCGAGCGCCTTATTCATGCCGGCGGTCATGTAGCCGGAGGGATCGGGCCGGTAGCTGGCGCTGGCCAAAAGCTGGAATTCCTGGGCGCGGCTGAGCAGGCCGGCGATCATCATGAACAGCTCGATGCGGCGCACACCTTGTGCCTGCATCATCTCTTCCATCAGCGGCGCCAGCGCCTTGCTGGTGCGGCTGGAAAACAGCACGCCGCGACGTGACGCCTCGAGCAGAGCCGTGAGCCCCGCCAACTCCGGCAGCACATGCATGGCATCGCCGATGAAACTTTCGGAAAACTGAATGATGCGGCCGCGCAGCGGGATCGAACTGTCCCTGGCGATATCGCTGACCCAATTGTGCGGCAGGTTCGGCCCGGTCAGCACCAGATTGCCCGGCTCGAACTCGCCGATGAAGTCGCCGACGAAATAGCGGCCGTTGGTGAAGATCACCTGATGCAGTTCATATTCGGGATGGAAGTGCCAGCGCACCGTATGGAAGGGGTAGCCGTGCGACCACGCCTTGAAGGACTCACCGCGTCGTATCTGGACAACTTCCAGGTCCGGTTCCATGTCCGTTTCCTCCCGGGCCGGCACGGATATTTGCCGCGTTCGGCCCAATTCCCTAAACCGGCCGAATTGGTTTCGGCTCTGCATTTCAAGAGCCAAGGTACCGGCTCATGACAACAGGCGCCACCACGATTCAAGACAACGGATGATACTTTTTTAACCGGGAGGCGGCGCTCAGAAGCGCTATTCGGGCAGAACAGGTCAGTCTTGCTGACGCGTTCGCTCAATGACCAACGACAATGCCGCCCGCCCGGAAAGGAATTCCGGCGTCTCCGTGTTCGCCTGGCTTATCGCAAGACCATGGTCTTCAGGCGCTGTGCAGCGCCGCATCGTCAGTTCACCTCGTGCGCAGCGCACCACCGGCCGCCGTCGCGAGCGGCGTAACCATCTCCGGCACCAATATGTCGTGGCGGCGCGCGAAGCTGACCAGCGTGGCCCGCACCGTCTCCGGATCGATCTCGCCGACGATGCCCGCCTTGCAAGCGTTGAGTGCGACGGCATGGGCGCCGTTGCGGCCGGCGCTCGGCCAGTCCTGCAGCAGTGCGTAAGCTTCCATCACGCTGTCGATCTTCCTCGGAAAGCCCATTCCGACCAGAAGTGTGACCGGTTCCTCAAATTGCCCGTGATTCATGGCTTGTGCCTCCTCTCGATTGTTCAGGGCCTGTAGCGGGCCGAGCACCGGGAGCGCGGCCCGCCGCGAATAGGTGAATGGACTGGCCGATTTCCGTTCAGCCGCTGCCGGCGGATACCTCGGATGTTGCCGACACTTGCTGCGCGGCGAGGAACATCAGTGCCGACGCCGCGGTTCGCCGGTTCCAGCCGGCAGCTTCAGCCATGTCGAGCAGCCCTGCCAGCAGCGGCTTCAGCACGTTCCTGCATTCTGTTTCATAGGCCAGGAATTCCTTCGCCTGGTGCGTAGGAGCCGGTACGGATCCGAGGCCAGCCATTGCATCCATCTTTACCTCCACTTTCTCTTCGGATGACGCCCGCTCCCCGCCAGGGAAGCGGGCGGATGGGCCGTGACCTCAGAAGTCCATACCGGCGCCGGCGGGCATTGCCGGGGCGGCGGCTTCCTTCTTCGGCTTCTCGGCCACCATCGCCTCCGTGGTCACCAGCAGGCCGGCGACCGATGCCGCGTCCTGGAGAGCGGTGCGCACCACCTTGGCCGGGTCGATGACGCCCTGGCCGTAGAGATCGCCGAATTCGTTGGTCTGGGCGTTCCAGCCCCAGCCGAATTCGCTTTTCTCGCGCAGCTTGCCGACGATGATCGAGCCTTCGGCGCCGGCATTCTCGGCGATCTGCCGGACCGGCGTTTCGATGGCACGGCGCACGATATCGACGCCAGTCTTCTGGTCCGCATTGTCGGTCTGCACGGCATCGAGCGCCTTGGCTGCCCGCAGCAGCGCGACACCGCCGCCAGGCAGCACGCCCTCCTCGACGGCCGCGCGGGTCGCATGCAGCGCATCGTCGACGCGGTCCTTGCGCTCCTTGACCTCGACCTCGGTCGAGCCGCCGACCCGGATCACCGCAACGCCGCCGGCGAGTTTGGCCAGCCGCTCCTGCAGCTTCTCGCGGTCGTAGTCGGAGGTGGTCTCCTCGATCTGCGCCTTGATCTGCGCGACACGGCCCTGGATCTCTTCCTTGCGGCCGACACCGTCGACGATGGTGGTGTTTTCCTTCTCGATCACCACTTTCTTGGCGCGGCCCAGCATCTGCAGCGTCACATTTTCCAGCTTGATGCCGAGATCTTCCGAGATCGCGGTGCCGCCGGTGAGAATGGCGATGTCTTCCAGCATGGCCTTGCGGCGGTCGCCGAAGCCCGGCGCCTTGACGGCCGCGACCTTGAGGCCGCCGCGCAGCTTGT
>NZ_RZQY01000547.1:0-4199 GCF_003998575.1 Mesorhizobium sp. M7A.F.Ca.CA.001.10.2.1
CTTCTGGCGGTCGCCGGCCATCCTTATATTCTATACGTCTAATATTAATGCAAGCGGCGCCAAAAGCCTCCGGTGGACAATACATCGCCCGAAGCCGTCCGCTCCACTGGACGAAGCCTGGAGGACCCGCGCGGCCGCAATCTCGCCATCGCCCGGCAATTGGTTCGGGCTCGTTCAGTTTGCCGCTTTGCTATCGTGTGTCGATCGAGCGGGCGGCGAAGGCAGGGCACGTTGATCCGCAGGCTGCTCGCTGAAGTAGAGCGAACTGCCGAGAACAACGAAGACGATGCCCACCGCCATCAATCCAACCATGAGCACGGCGATCGCCGTGCCTGGACCATGGCCTGTCTTGACGATGATGGATCGGTGGGGCATCGCGCCGTTCTCCGGATATGGCACACCAGGGGTGCCGAACCTTCGCGACAAACGACAAGCGCGGCCCGATGTTCCCTTGGCGGAGCTTCAATCGGTCAGGTCGGGCTTTTGCTTTTTCCTGTAGGACCAAGGTCTTATCTGTTGTGCGCAAAAGTCCAAGGGGCCTTGTTCAGTTCCGATAATGTCCCTTGGATGTTCCGCTATTTTAGGTAAATCTGATATAAAGCCTGGGGGGAAAACTTAGCCAGCCAAGCACATTTTCCCGCGAAACGGGCATGGAAAATGTGGCTTTGGCAAGTTCAACAACAGGCAGTCATGTCTCGGGCGACGAATGGCTCACGTCTCGTCGAATGGGCCCTCGCGGTTCTGATCGCGCGTGATCGCGGCTTCTTCCTCATCATCGGGAAGGGCGTCGTCGCTGTCCTGGTACGCGTTATCGTCGTCCTCGTCGGGCAGATCGCCGTCTTTTTCGATGCCGTAACGCATGTCGCCGTTTTCCGGCACGGACTCTGGCAGGATCTCGCCGCCCTTGATTGCATCCCAATCCTGCTGCTCGATGGTCGGCCCGTCCGCCTGCGGTGCGTCATCTTCGATATCGGCGTCTGGTTTGTTGCGCGGTGCCATGCTGGGCTCCTTTCCTTGAAAACTGGAGGCGAACTCGGGGTGACGGCGTTTGTTCCCGTGCTTGAAGTGCAGGCGTGCTTCTGGATTGCCGACAGCTGGCAGCCCCCGCCAGCACCCGCCGCCGTCCCCGGATCGCCACGCTTGCCAAGTCGCCGCGCAATGGAGAGCGCAGTGGCGATGGGCCGCTTACTTGCGAAGTTGCTAAAATAATGAAATGTTGTCCGCGGGAAATGGGAATGAGGCAGGGACTGATCGGAACCGCCGCGGTTTCGACGGTTTTGGGAAACCATGTATTTTGGACAGTTTCTCGTAGGAATGTCAGCCACGGCCATCATCGTCGCGGTCTGGACCTATATGGTTACCGGCTCTTTCTGGGAGGCATTTGCCTGGACGATAGCGACGCTGCTTGTCCTGCAGGTCGGCTACTTCGTGCTCATCGTGAGGCTGATCTTCAGGGGCTCGCACGATATCGCGCCGAGCGAGGATCCGGTAGACGCCTTCCCGCCATTGCGTCGCGACGGTGTCCGGCTTTAAGACCGGGTAGCCAGGATCACTCGCGCGTGTGCGCCCGGGCAATTCGGGGAACCTCGCCACCAGCGCGACCACGGTGTTTGGTCACCGAGACAGCGTCCGAGCATATCCCTGCCGGAGATTTCGGCGCAGCGTTATCGTGGGAACATGGCGCATGCGCGACCAGCTTCGCATGGAGCTCAGGCCGTCAGGTGGAACAAGTGATGATGCTTCGCGTTCTCTAGCGGTACCGGTGAGGTTGCCACCTCCATCGGAACTGCCATGGCTCGCTCTGCTCCCGGCGGGGCGAGCCTTTTTCGTGCTCCCATCGTCCAGATAGAGGGACGCGAGGCTGATTTGACGCGGCGACGACAGGTGCTTCGCCAATCCGACTACAGCAGGAATTTTTCGTCCTCTAATGTCCGCACACATTTGTGCAGGTTTTCAAGCATTTCCGCGCTGTCTGCCGCATGTATGATCAGCAACAAATTAATATCCGAGCCGAAAACGTAACATCTTCAATTCTGAAGTTCGATGGAACCGCATGGCAGCGGTGGAGTTTTTATGGAGGGCGGAATTCAATTGTCACTAGGAGACGGTCATGAAACTTTATCTTACAAGCGCGGCGGCCGCAGTCGTCCTGATGGGCGGCATTGGTGCGGCGCTGGCGGAGAGCGTCGTCGTCGTCCAGCCGGAGCAGGAGACGGTCGTTCGCGAATACATCAAGAGGGAACCGCTTGCCTCGGTGAACCTTCTGGGGGTCGAACTCAAGCTCGGCTCCTCGGTGCCGGACACTGTCGAATTGCGTGAGGTGCCCGACGTCAAATATCGCGTCGCCGTGATCAATGACCAGACGGTCCTCGTCGATCCGGAGACCCGCCAGATCGTTGAAGTGCTGCACTAAGGGGGTTCCCGCAGCACTGAACCTTGGGGAAAACCCGCCCCGACGTCGCGTCGGTGGCGGGTTTCCTTTGCCGCGACCCGCTATGGCCTATTCGGCGGCCAGTCTATCCTGCGTCTTGGTCTCGAAATCGCTGGCGTCGTGGCGCTCATGCAATTGCATGGCAGGCTCGCCGAAAGCGCGGTTGACCATGCGGCCGCGCTTGACCGTCGGTCGTGCGTCGATCGCCTTGGCCCAGCGTTGAACATGTGTGTATTCCTGCACGGACAGGAACTCGGCGGAATCATTGTACATGCGGCCGAGCGCCAGCCCGCCATACCAGGGCCACACCGCCATATCGGCGATGGAATAGTCCTTGCCGCCGAGATATTCGGTCTCGGCCAGTCGGCGGTCGAGCACATCCATCTGGCGTTTCACCTCCATCGAGAAGCGGTCGATGGCATATTCGAACTTTTCCGGCGCATAGGCATAAAAGTGACCGAAGCCGCCGCCCAGATACGGCGCCGAGCCCATCTGCCAGAACAGCCAGGACAGCACCTCGGCGCGGGCCGGCTGTTCGGTCGGCAGGAATTCGCCGAACTTTTCGGCGAGATAGACCAGGATCGAACCGGATTCGAAGATGCGCACCGGCGTCTTGCCGCTGCGGTCCATCAGGGCCGGGATCTTGGAGTTGGGATTGACCTCGACGAAGCCGCTGCCGAACTGGTCGCCATCGTTGATCCGGATCAGCCAGGCATCGTATTCGGCGCCCTTGTGGCCGCGCGCCAGAAGCTCTTCCAGCATGACGGTGACCTTGACGCCGTTCGGCGTCGCCAGCGAATAGAGCTGCAACGGATGCTTGCCGACGGGCAGTTCCTTGTCATGCGTCGGTCCGGCGATCGGCCGGTTGATGCTGGCAAAGGCTCCGCCGCTCGGCTTGTTCCAGGTCCATACTTTCGGCGGGGTGTAGTCGGTCATTTCGTGGCCTCGTGTCGGGGAAGGATGGCAGGTCGCCATAAACTAGGGCTGCGGATGTGTAAGTTCAACTTGCGTTGAACTATTATCGATGCCCGCAGGGCCAACATCGGCAATTGGGCACTTCCTTACCCTTGCGCCTTCTCCGGCGTGGCATACCTATAGAAGATGTCGCCAAAGCCCACCCAGGACAAAAGCATGACCATCAATCCCAATCCGCGCTCGGTCGTTGCCGTGCGGGCCACTGTCCCCGAAGATGCCTTTACAGCCGGGGCGCTCGGCACGCTCAGGGAAGGCAGCGGCGTCGTCATTCGCAATGACGGGCTGGTGTTGACCATCGGCTATCTCATCACCGAAGCGGAAGAGGTCTGGCTGACCAGCCATGACGGCCGCGTCATCCCCGCGCACGCGCTCGCCTATGACCAGGAATCGGGCTTTGGCCTGGTGCAGGCGCTGGCGCCGCTCGGCCTGCCGGCCGTGGCGCTGGGCGATGCCGGCAAGGCCAGGATCGGCGACGCCGTCGTGCTGGCCGACGGCATCGGCCAGTCGGTGCAGGCCAGGATCGTCACCAAGCAGGAATTCGCCGGCTATTGGGAATATCTGCTCGACGAGGCGATCTTCATTGCACCGGCGCACCCCTCCTGGGGCGGTGCCGGGCTGTTCGGCGCTGACGGCTCGCTGCTCGGCATCGGTTCGCTGCGCCTGCAGATGAGCCGCAACGGCGAGGTCGCCGATATCAACATGGTGGTGCCGATCGATCTTTTGCCGCCCATTCTCGACGACCTCCTGACACGCGGCCAGGTGGCCAAGCCGCCGCGCCCGTGGCTCGGCGCCC
>NZ_RZQY01000548.1:0-4192 GCF_003998575.1 Mesorhizobium sp. M7A.F.Ca.CA.001.10.2.1
GCGTGGCATAGCCGTTGCCCTGGTGGTGGTTTTCCACATCTGGCCCGCGGTTCTTCCTGGCGGGTATGTCGGGGTCGATGTGTTCTTCGTCATCTCGGGCTATCTCATCACCGGTCTGCTTGCCCGCATGGCGCTGCGCGACGGCCGCATCTCGCTGATGGCCTTTTATTCGCGGCGAGTGCGGCGACTGCTGCCGACTGCGATCCTGGCCCTTCTTGCCACGCTCGCCGGAACGCTGGTCTTCCTGTCCATGGCACGTTGGGAAGAGACGGCAATCCAGGTCGCTGCCAGTGCGCTCTATGTGCAGAACTGGCGGCTTGCCTGGCAGGCGGTCGACTATCTCGGCGCCGAGGAGGCGGCGAGCCCGGTACAACATTACTGGTCTCTATCCATCGAGGAGCAGTTCTATATCGTCTGGCCATTGCTGATGGTGGCAGGCCTTTGGCTGGCGCGCCGTCTCGGGCGGCCAGCGAAAGACGTATTCCTCGTGGGGCTGACCGCGGTTTTTGCCGGATCGCTGATCAGCTCGGTTGTCATCACCCGGAGCGATCCGGCCGCCGCTTATTTCGTAACCCATACCCGTCTGTGGGAGCTGGCGCTCGGTGGCCTGCTGGCGCTGACGGTCCATCGGTTCAGGGCAGGGCTGCCATTGCGCGCCGCAATGGCGATGACCGGTATTGGCGCCATCGGGTTTTCAGCGCTTTTCTTTTCCGCCTCGACGTCATTTCCTGGCGCTCTTGCCTTGCTGCCGACCTTGGGGACGGTGCTCATCATTGCCGCCGGCGGCATCAAACTGGGCCGGTTCGCGGACTTGATGCCAGCATCCTTTGCTATGTCGGCGACCGGTCGTATTCGATCTACCTCTGGCATTGGCCGCTGGTTGTTTTCTATTCGGCGCATCGCCCCGCGGCCGGGCTCCTTGCAGGTCTCGTGCTGATCGCCCTGACGCTGGCAATCTCGGATCTTTCCTACCGATATGTCGAACAGCGCTACCGGCAGCCGCGGTCGGATACGGAACGGAAACCTCTGGCCTATGCCACTGCCGCCGTTGCCGTCTGCGTGATGATGTCGGGTGGGCTCGGCTATGCGCTCGACAGGAAAGACGTCGATATCAGCCTGATCGGGACACCGAATTATCCAGGGCCGGCAGCGCTTCTTGCCAACGCTTCGGTTCCGCGCGACGTGCAACTGCTGCCATCCCTCGGCAAACTCAGGCGTGACGTACCGATCGTCTATCGACTGAAATGCCATCAGGAGCAGGACAGCACGCAAGCTGTGGGCTGCCAGCTCGGCGATCCCCAGGGAACCAGAACCATTGTCGTCGCAGGCGATTCACACGCAGCACAATGGATCCCGGCCATCGACAAGATTGCCAGGGACCGCAAGTGGAAATTGGTCACCTTCACCAAGGCTGCATGCCCTTTCACCCTTGCCGCGGTGACGGATGAAGGTAAGCCGTATGAGGCCTGCGCAACATGGCGCGACAACGTTCGCGCCGAGATCAGGAAATTGCGGCCAGACCTGATGTTCACCAGCCAGTCTCGCTATTCCGACACACCGGAGCCGGCAATGATCGACGGTTTGCGCAGCATCTGGAGCGACTTGAACAGAACGGGCGTGCGTATTATCGCCATTCGGAACACGCCTTTCGTCAAGTTCGATCCCGGTGATTGCCTGGCCGCCGATGCCGACAAATGCGTCAACGCGCGACAGGAGGTGGAGACGAGCGATGTCTTCGCCCTCGCCGCAGGGGCATTGCCGGGGGTCCGTGTCGTTGACATGAACGATGCCTTATGTGGCAAGGACAGCTGTTCGGCCGTGGTCGGCAACATCATCGTCTGGCGCGACCATCACCATATGACGGCCACCTATGCGCTGGCGCTGGCGCCCTATCTGGCGAAGGCGGCGGGTCTCTAGCGAGATATCAAGGCGTAGCGGCTTTTTCGCATCAACATCGTTGACCAACGCCAGGGCCGGCATTCGAACACGACTTAACCCGCCTTTAAACCGCCGCATCTACTCTTCAACCCGAACGCCATAGGCATCGGGGATATCAAGCACAGCGCATGGCGAACCGCAGAGACAGTCGCATCGAACCCAGTTTCGAGGGGCCGCCGCAGGCGCGGTCCTCGGCGGGTCTTTCGGTGAACGAGGAGGATCGCGTCGTGCCGAGCAATCGCAAAGCCTCCGCAAAACGCAAGCCGGCCAAAGGGAAATCGTCGCGGGCCAAGCGCGGCAGAAGCCGGCGCGGCCTGTTCGGTGTGCTCGGCCGGCTGTTCTACTGGTGCTTCGTGTTCGCCATCTGGGGCGGCATCGCGGTGGCCGGCATCGTCGTCTACTATGGCGCCAAGATGCCGGCGGCGACGACCTGGTCGATTCCCGACCGCGCCCCCAACATCAAGATCGTCTCGGCAGATGGCCAATTGCTCGCCAATCGCGGCATGAGCGGCGGCGAGGCCGTCGGCCTGCATGAGATGTCGCCCTATATCCCGGAAGCCGTCATCGCCATCGAGGACCGGCGCTTCTACTCGCATTTCGGCATCGACCCGATCGGTCTGTCGCGCGCCATGGTCACCAACGTGCTGGGCGGGCGTTTCTCGCAGGGCGGTTCGACGCTGACCCAGCAATTGGCGAAGAACCTGTTCCTGACACCCGACCGCACGCTGGAACGCAAGGTGCAGGAAGTGCTGCTGGCGCTGTGGCTGGAGCACAAGCACACCAAGGACCAGATCCTCGAAATGTACCTGAATCGGGTGTATTTCGGTTCCGGCGCCTATGGCGTCGAGGCCGCCTCGCGCCGCTATTTCGGCAAGAGCGCGCGCGACGTCACCCTGTCGGAAGCCGCATTGCTTGCCGGCCTGTTGAAGGCGCCGTCGCGGCTGTCCCCGGCACGCGATCCGAAGGCCGCCGAGGAACGCTCGCAACTGGTGCTTGCCGCCATGCGTGACGAGGGAAAGATCAGCGCCAAGGAAATGACCTCGGCAATGAGCGCGCCGGCAACGCGTGCGCCGTCCTACTGGACCGGCTCGGAGAATTACGTCGCCGACACCATCATGGAGGAATTGCCCGACCTGATCGGCGATGTGCGCGGCGACATCGTCATCGACAGCACCGTCGACCTCAACCTGCAAAAGCTCGCCGAACAGTCGATCCGCAGACTGATCGACGAGAGCGGCAAGAAGCTCAACGTCACACAGGGCGCGCTGGTGTCGATCGACGATTCCGGTGCGGTACGTGCCATGGTCGGCGGCTACGACTATTCGACGAGCCAGTTCGACCGTGCTTCGGAGGCACGTCGCCAGCCGGGCTCGGCGTTCAAGCCGTTCGTCTATATGGCCGCGCTCGAAGCCGGTCGCACGCCCGACAGCATCCGCAACGATGCGCCGATCAAGATCGGCAATTGGACACCCGACAATTACGGCGGCAAGTATTTCGGCAAGGTGACGCTGGCCACCGCGCTGGCCAAGTCGCTGAACTCGGTGGCGGCGCAACTGACCATGGAGGTCGGGCCGAACGCGGTTGTCGAGGCGGCGCACCGCATGGGCATCCAGTCCGACCTGATAGCCAACACCTCGATCGCGCTCGGCACTTCGGAAGTGACGCCGCTGGAGCTGACCTCGGCCTATGTCCCCTTTGCCAATGGCGGCTACAAGCCGGACATCCATTTCATCCGGCGCGTGACGACCACCGAGGGCAAAGTGCTTTACGACAGCGGCGGCGGCAGCGCGCCGCGCGTCGTCAAGCCTGAGATCGTCGGCATGATGAACTCGATGATGACGGGCACGGTTGAGATCGGCACTGCCCGGAAAGCGGCTTTCGCCTGGCCATCGGCCGGCAAGACCGGCACCAGTCAAAATTCGCGCGACGCCTGGTTCGTCGGCTACACCGCCAACCTCACCACTGGTGTGTGGTTCGGCAATGATGATGGCAGCGCGATGAAGAAGGTCACCGGCGGCGCACTGCCGGCGCAGGCCTGGCACGAGTTCATGGTTGCGGCCCACGAAGGTGTGCCGGTGCGGCCGCTGCCCGGCACCTGGAAATCGACGCCGGCCGACACAATCGTCCCCGACGAGATACCCGCGGCGAACAACACGGGGCCGGTGCCGTCGACGTCGGTCGGTCAGAAGGCACCGGCGCGGCCAGCAGCGCCGGTTGCCCAAGCGCCGGTCCGCGCGGCCCGTCCCGCCCGAAC
>NZ_RZQY01000549.1:0-4184 GCF_003998575.1 Mesorhizobium sp. M7A.F.Ca.CA.001.10.2.1
GATGATGCCTATTCCACCGTCACCGATTTCGCCAGATTGCGCGGCTGGTCGACGTCGGTGCCCATGAAGACGGCGGTAAAATAGGCCAGCATCTGGATGGGCAGCGCGTAGATGATCGGCGAGATGATTTCCGGCACGTCCGGCAGGATGATCGTCTCCATCGTCTTGACGCTCGTCAGCGCCGCACCCTTGCTGTCGGTGATCAGGATGATCTTGCCGCCGCGCGCCGCCACTTCCTGCATGTTCGACACGGTTTTTTCGAAAATGTGGTCGTGCGGCGCAATGACGATGACCGGCATGTTCTCATCGATCAGCGCGATCGGTCCATGCTTCAGCTCGCCGGCCGCATAGCCCTCGGCGTGGATATAGGAGATTTCCTTGAGTTTCAGCGCGCCTTCCATGGCCAGCGGAAAGTTGGTGTCGCGGCCGAGATAGAGCACGTCCTTGTAGCGTGAGAGTTCACGCGCGATCCGTTCGATCTGCTCTTCAAGCTTGAGCACCTGATTGGCATAGCGCGGCGCTTCCGATAGCGCGCGCACCAGGGTCTTCTCTTGTTCTTTCGAGATTGTCCCGCGCGCCACGCCGGCCCGCACGGCAAGCGATGCCAGCACGGACAGCTGGCAGGTGAACGCCTTGGTCGAGGCAACGCCGATCTCCGGCCCGGCGAGCGTCGGCAGCACGACATCGGATTCGCGCGCCATGGTCGATTCGCGCACATTGACGATCGCGCCGATCTTCATGCCGGCCTTGCGGCAATAACGCAGCGAGGCCAGCGTGTCGGCAGTCTCACCGGACTGCGAAATGAAGAACGCCGCGTCGTTCTTCGACAATGGCATTTCGCGGTAACGGAATTCGGAGGCGACATCGATGTCGACGGGCAGGCGCGCGTAGCGCTCGAACCAGTATTTGCCGATCAGGCCGGCAAGATAGGCGGTACCGCAGGCCGAAATCGCCAGCCGGTTGATCTCTGCGAAATTGAACGGCAGATCCAGCGGCTTGGAGACGCCGCCGACAAAATCGAGATAATTCGCCAAGGTATGCGAGATCACTTCGGGCTGCTCATGGATCTCCTTCTCCATGAAATGGCGCCGATTGCCCTTGTCGACCATGAAGCTGGTCGAAAGCGACTGCTGGCGCTTGCGGTCGACCTTTGTGCCGTCGATGTCGAAGATGGTGACGCCGTCGCGGCGCACCACCGCCCAGTCGCCATCTTCGAGATAGGTGATCGAATTGGTGAACGGTGCGAGCGCGATGGCGTCGGAGCCCAAAAACATCTCGCCATCGCCATGGCCGACAGCCAAAGGCGGACCATTGCGCGCGCCGACGATCAGGTCCTCGTCGCCCTTGAACATGATTGCCAGCGCAAAGGCGCCTTCCAGCCGCTTCAGCGCCTGGTGCGCGGCCTCGACCGGCTTCAGGCCTTTGGCGAGTTCGCGCGCCACCAGATGGGCGACGACCTCGGTGTCGGTCTGCGAGGAGAAAGAATAGCCATCGCGGATCAGTTCTTCGCGCAATTCGGCGAAATTCTCGATGATGCCGTTATGGACGATGGCGACACCGTCGGAAAAATGCGGATGCGCATTGGTCTCGTTGGGCACGCCGTGTGTCGCCCAGCGTGTGTGACCGATGCCGATCGTACCGTCGAGCGGCTCGTCCTTGAGCCGGCGCTCGAGGTTGATCAGCTTGCCTTCGGCGCGGCGGCGAGCAAGCTGGCCGTGCTCGATGGTGGCGACGCCGGCCGAGTCATAGCCGCGATATTCCAACCGCTTCAGCGCGTCGACGATGAGCGGCGCAACCTGCGAGTGGCCGACGATTCCAACGATACCGCACATGCAGACAGCCCCCGAGTCCCCGTGGAAAACCAGCGCTATTTAGGGATGGCCGGCCTGCCGCGAAAGTCACATTGCATTTCGTCCCGTGTAACGGAACGCTCATTCTTGTCGATGCACCATGACAGACCGCTCTTGCAATCCGGTTACTGCAATCGTTCGGTTTTTTGCGGGCTGGTCTTACTTTTTCTTCGCAGCCGCGGCCGAAGCAAAGCGTTCGCGCAATTCCTTGCCCTTGCCCGGGATCGTCTTCTGGCGAGCACGGCCGAAGGCCAGCGCATCGTCGGGCACGCTTTCGGTGATCACGCTGCCCGAGGCAATGTAGCCGCCCTTGCCGATGGTGACAGGTGCCACCAGCGACGAATTAGAGCCAATGAACGCGCCCTCGCCGATGTCCGTGAAGAATTTCGAATAGCCGTCATAATTGCAGGTGATGGTGCCGGCGCCGATATTGGCTCCCGCGCCGACGCGGGCATCGCCGATATAGGTCAAATGGTTGACCTTGGCGCCCTCTTCGATAACCGCCTGCTTGACCTCGCAGAAATTGCCGACCTTGGCCTTGTCCCGGAGATCAGCACCCGGCCGCAGTCGCGCGTATGGCCCGACATCGCAATTGGACGCAATGGTGGCGCCTTCGATGTGGCTGAACGCATGTATCTTGGCGCCCGTCGCAATCTTCACACCCGGACCGAACCAGACATTGGGCTCGACGATCGTGTCAGTGCCGATCTCGGTGTCGTGCGAGAAATACACGGTCTCCGGCGCGATCAGCGTCACGCCCGACAGCATCGCTTCATGCCGCCGGCGCGCCTGCCATATGCCCTCGGCTTGCGCAAGTTCGGCGCGGTTGTTGATACCGAGTGCGCTTTCGAAGCTGGCTTCGGTGGCGACGACATCGAGGCCTCGCGCACTGGCGATCTCGACAATGTCGGTGAGATAATATTCGCCTTTGGCATTCTTATTGCCAACCTGATCGAGCAGCGTCAGCACGTGGGCGCCGGCCACCGCCATCATGCCGGCATTGCAGAAGCCGATCTTTCTTTCCTCCTCGGAACAGTCCTTCTCCTCGCGGATGGCCACCAATTTGCCGTCCTTCTCGATCAGCCTGCCATAGCCGGTCGGGCTGGGCGGGCGGAAGCCGATCACGACGACGGCGGCGCCCTCGGCCAACTTCAGCCGCGCCACGGTCAGCGCATCGGCGTCGATCAGCGGCGTGTCGCCAAACATCACCAGGACGTCGTCATAACCCTTTGATATCGCATCGCGTGCGGCCAGCACGGCGTGCGCGGTGCCAAGGCGCTTCTCCTGCACGAAAGTCTCGGCCTTCGGCGCGAACTTTGCCGCAGCCTTGCGCATCTCGTCGGCGCCATGGCCGATCACCAGCGCCTGGCTGCCGGCGCCGGCGGCTTCGGCTGCCTTCACCACATGGGCGACCATCGGCAGGCCGGCGATCTGGTGCAGCACCTTCGGCAGCACGCTCTTCATGCGCGTGCCTTCGCCGGCGGCGAGAATGACGGACAGGCAGGATCTCTGGCTCATGGAAGGGACAACCATATGAAAAGGGTTGGGAATCAAAGCATGCTAGCAGTGGCGCCTTGCTTCACCAATGCGGTTAAATTTCGGTGAGATGGCGGAGCAGCTGACTCTTAATCAGCGGGTCTTAAAACGGAATTCGGCAGTCAGCACACCTACAACAGGCCGTGTTTCCTGAATTCCGCCTGCTCGTCACCTGATATCCAGCCAAACACCTTCAGCTTGCCGTCGCGCTTTTCGACGAGATAGTTGACCGCAAAGTCGATGGTCACGGGACTCCCATCCTTGCGTTCATAGTCACCGGCCCAGTTTACCTCAGCCACGCAATGGTCCTGGTCGACAGGTGTCACAGAGACCTCCTTGCAGGTCATCCTCTTGCTGCCGAGGGCACGATAGGCCAAAACCCTTTGTCATGATGGCCTTCAACTGCTCGCCATTCTCGCCAACCATGACCGCTGCCGGCGTCACCGAGACAAAACCGGCCGAATACATGTCCGCGACGTCGTTGAGATCGACGGTGTCGGCGATCGCGTCATTGTAGATTTTCTCATAGACCTTGAAGAATTTTCGCACATCCGCCTTGGCTACCATTCTCGCCTCCCGGCTCGAAAAAGTGTTGATCAACGGTACTGCAAATGCGGGCTGCCGTGCATCGTTCCGCCGACGCGACCTACCCCAGCCGCCCCAGCACCGGGAAATTTTCCAGCAGCCAGTAAGACACCGTCTGCACGCCGCCGGTGAGGAAAAACACGCCGGCGACCACCAGCAGCGCGCCGATCGCTTTTTCGACGCGGCCGAGATGGACGCGGAATTTGCCAAGGA
>NZ_RZQY01000054.1:0-17103 GCF_003998575.1 Mesorhizobium sp. M7A.F.Ca.CA.001.10.2.1
GCACGATGTCCTCCGGCGCGCCGGTTTGCACGATGCGCCCGCCCTCCATGATGGTGATGTGGGAGCCAATCTTCAGCGCCTCCTCAAGGTCGTGGCTGACGAAGATGATGGTCTTCTTCAATTCGGCCTGGAGCTGCAGCAATTCGTCCTGCAGCTTGGTGCGGATCAGCGGGTCGAGCGCCGAGAACGGCTCGTCCATCAGCAGGATCGGCGCCTCGGTGGCGAAGGCCCGCGCCAGGCCGACGCGCTGCTGCATGCCGCCCGACAGCTCATGCGCGTATTTCTTCGACCACTGGTCGAGATTGACCAGCTTGAGCTGGCGTTGCACGCGCTCCTTGCGCTCGGCTTCCGGTACGCCGGCGAGTTCGAGGCCGAGACCGACATTCTCCTCCACCGTGCGCCAGGGCAAAAGGCCGAACTGCTGGAACACCATCGCCACCTGTTTCTGGCGCAGGCGCCGCAGGGTCGCCTCGTCGCAGGTGACGACGTCGACGGTTTTGTCGCCATCCTTGACCAGCACCTGGCCGCGCGACACCACGTTGAGCCGGTTGACCGCCCGCAGCAATGTCGACTTGCCCGAACCGGAGAGACCCATCAGCACGGAGATTTCGCCCTCGTTCACGGTCAGGCTGGCGCCGGCGCAACCCAGTACATTGCCGGTCTTTTCGAGGATCTCGGCGCGGCTGGCTCCGGCGTCGATCATCTTCAGCGATCCGGCCTGGTCGGCGCCGAAGACGATATCGACGTTCCGGAAATCGACGGCGACGGTCATTTCTTGCCTCCAACGGCGATGCGGGTCATCCGGTCGAGCACGATGGCCAAAACGACGATGGCGAGGCCCGCCTCAAGCCCGAGGTCGATCTTGCGCGAACCCAGCGCCCGGTTGATTTCGGTGCCGAGGCCGCCCGCGCCGATCAGTGCGGCAAACACCACCATCGATAGCGACAGCATGATGCACTGCGTCAGACCGGCCATGATGGTGGGCAGCGCCGAGGGCAGCTCCACCTTCCACAGCAACTGGCTCTTGGTGGCGCCGAACGCCTCGCCGGCCTCGACGATCGACTTCGGCACCGAGACGACGCCGAGATGCGTGAGACGAACCGCGGTCGGGATGACGAAGATGATGGTGACGATGAGGCCGGGCGCATTGCCGAGGCCGAACAGCGTCAGCACCGGGATGAGGTAGACGAAGGTCGGCAGCGTCTGCATCAAATCGAGCACCGGCAGCATGACGCGATAGACCTTCGGCTTGTGCGCCGCCCAGATACCGAGTGGCACACCGATGGCCATCGAGGCGGCGGCGGCGGCAACCACCAGCACCAGTGTCTCTACCGTCTGCTTCCAGAGGTTCTGGTTGAGGATGAACAGCAACCCGAGAAAGACAGCCACCGCCAAGCCTCTCGATCGCTGCAGATAATAGGCAAGCAGTGCAATCAGCGCGATGAGAAGGACCGGCGGTACCAACAGCAGCGTGTCGACCACTCCATCGAGCAGGAAATTCAAGCCGCCGGAGAGGCCGCGGAAGAAGGTGTTGAAATTGTCGGTAAGGAAGGTGAAGAACGCTTTGCCCCACTCGCCTATGGGGATTTTATAACTGACAAAGAATTTTGA
Organism: Mesorhizobium sp. M7A.F.Ca.CA.001.10.2.1; assembly: GCF_003998575.1. Lineage (NCBI taxonomy): Bacteria > Pseudomonadati > Pseudomonadota > Alphaproteobacteria > Hyphomicrobiales > Phyllobacteriaceae > Mesorhizobium > Mesorhizobium sp. M7A.F.Ca.CA.001.10.2.1. The sequence continues at coordinate 1,612 of NZ_RZQY01000054.1, forward strand.
AATCGGATCCATCTTGCCCCTCTTTGGCAGTCGCCGTCCTTGCCGGACGGTCATCTTGTCACAGGATATGAAAAAGGGCAGCCCTTTCTACAGTGACTGCCCTTCTTGATCGGTCACGCCGAACGCAAGACCTGCTCAGCTTCCGAGCGCAGTCTTCACGGCTGCAGCGGCGTCGCCGCCATCGAAAGTGGTCACGCCGGCAATCCACGGAGCAACCGCGTCCGGATGCTTCTTGAGCCAGTCGGTCGCAGCCGTATTGGCGTCAGCGCCCTTGAGGATCGCGTCCATTATCTCGCCTTCCATATCGAGATTGAACTTCAGGTTGGCGATGAACTTGCCGGCATTCGGGCACTCGGTGGTGTAACCCTTGCGCACATTGGTATGGACAGTGGCGGCGCCGAAGCCGCTGTCGCCCATGCCATCGAGATAGGTGATCTTCATGGCACCCATCACCGGATGCGGCGTCCAGCCGAGGAAGGCGATCCATTCATTGCTCTTCATCGACTGCTCGGCCTGCGTCAGCATCCCGGCCTCCGAGGATTCGACCAGCTCGAAGCCTTCGAGGTTGTCTTTCGGGTTCTTGATCATGTCGAGGATGATGCGGTTGCCGTCATTGCCGGCCTCGATGCCATAGATCTTGCCGTTGAACTTGTCCTTGAACTTGCCGATATCGGTCAGCGATTTCACGCCGGCGTCAGCGACATAGGTCGGCACGACGATACCGTAGCCGGCGCCGGTCAGGTTGGTGCTGATCGTCTCGACCGAGCCATCGGCGGTATAGTCCTTGATGTCGTTGGTCATCGACGGCATCCAGTTGCCGAGGAACACGTCGAGATCCTTGTTCTTCAGCGACGCCATGGTCACCGGCACCGACAGCTGGATCGTCTGCGGCTCATAGCCGAGCGCGGTCAGCAGCACGGAGGCGATGCCGGTCGTCGCCTGGATGTCGGTCCAGCCGACATCGGAAAGGCGCACCGCCTTGCAGCTCGCCGGATCGCCGGCAAAGGCAGCGCTGGTGGACAAAAAAGCCGCCAGACCGAGGCCGGCGACGAAAGAGTTCATACGCGACATAGACAGTCTCCCATTGTGATTCTTTGGCGAAGCGTAGCTACGGTTTCTATGCCCGCCTTGTTTCGTCAGCCAAACACCATTCTGGTGTGGTTTCAAGCATTAAGACAATCGCGATCAACGGCGCGGGCTGGCCAATCAGCGACACATCAGGCGCTTTTGCCATGCCGGACGGTTTTTTCGAAGACGGGCCGGCTTTTTCAGGGGAATGCGGGCGACCGCCCCTCCCCGTATCAGGGCAAGTCGGCTTAAAAGAGCGGCATGGCCAAGCTCTACTTTCACTATGCGACCATGAACGCCGGCAAGACGACGATGCTCTTGCAGGCCTCTTACAATTATCGCGAGCGCGGCATGGGCACGATGCTGTTCGTCGCCGGCCACTACCGCAAGGGCGACACCGGCCTGATCTCGTCGCGCATCGGCCTGGAGACGGAAGCCGAGATGTTCCGCGATGGCGACGATCTGTTCGCCCGCGTCACCGAGCATCACGCGCATACGTCAGTGCATTGCGTCTTCGTCGACGAGGCGCAGTTCCTCGAGGAGGAGCAGGTCTGGCAGCTCGCCCGCATCGCCGACCGGTTGAACATCCCGGTCATGTGCTACGGCCTGCGCACCGATTTCCAGGGCAAGCTGTTTTCCGGCTCGCGCGCGCTGCTGGCCATCGCCGACGATTTGCGCGAAGTGCGCACCATCTGCCGATGCGGCCGCAAGGCGACGATGGTCGTGCGCCTCGGCCCCGATGGCAAGGTGGCTCGCCAGGGCGAGCAGGTGGCAATCGGCAAGGATGTCTATGTCTCGCTCTGCCGCCGCCACTGGGAGGAAGAGATGGGCCGCGCCACGCCAGACGATTTCATCGGCTTTATCAAAGGCTGACTCTGTCTCTTGGTTATTGGAGCAATTCCAGGGGAAGCGCTATGTGCTTTCCCTGGAATTGCTTCGGGCTCACACGGTCGAGACACGCCGTCTTGGAAACCGCCAGCCAAGCCGCACACCAAGCGTTGCCAGCGCAATCAGTGCCATGCCGGCTGCCTGCGCCGGTCCGAGCGGATGCCCATAGATAGCCCAGTCGACGATGATGGCGACGACCGGGTAGATGAAGGTGATGACGCCGATCACCGGTGTCGTCAGGCGTGGGAAGGCCGAATTCATCAACACGTAGGCGATGCCAGTGTGCAGCACGCCGATGCCGAGCAGCCAGCCCCATGATGCAGGCGCAATATGTTGGCCGACGCCGGCGAACGGGGCGAGCATGACGACCCCCACCACCGTTTGGCAGAGTACCGTGATTTCGGCGCGCTGCTGGCCCAGGCCTTTGGCTAGGATCGTTGTAACGGCATAGAGCAGTGCGCCGCCCAGCGTCAGCGCAATGCCCGGCACCCAGTTGGCATCGGCATGACCGTGCGCGAAAACGAGGCCGCTGGCCAGCACGACGCCGAGAAACGCACCGAGCATCCACAGCAGTTGGTCGGGCGAGATGCGTTCCCTTAGGAAAACCACGCCGATCAGGACCACGAAGAACGGCTGGATATGGTAGATAATCGTCGTCGTGGCGATCGACGTCATGGCGAAGCCGGCGAAGAAGGCTGTCCAGCTCAGCACCATGCACACGCCGGCAAGTGCTGCAAGGGCAAGCCGGGACGGCAACAGCGTCCGATCCGGCAGGTAGCCGCGCAACAGGCACCATATGAGAAGGAAGATCGCGCCGAACACACATCGCCAGAAGACGACGGTGACGGGATGCAGCCCCGATTCCGTGGCGAAGGCGCCGACCGTGCCTGCGATCACCATTGCCAGAGCAAGGCTCGCGGCCGGGAAGCGGGCTGTCGAGGCGTCCGTCATGTGGTGGTTCCCAGCGATCCCAACCATCTGGTCACTGGCGCCACCTTCAAACAAGCGAATAGATTTGGAATGATCTATTCGATATGCTGATAGCACCATGGCCACGCCACTCGATCTCAACCTGCTGAAAACCTTCGTCGCCGTCGTCGAGAGCGGCAGCCTTTCCAATGCAGCACCTCGGGTCGGCCGCAGCCAGTCGGCGGTCAGCATGCAGATGCAGCGGCTGGAGGAGATGGTCGGCAACCAGCTTCTGGTGCGTGGTCCCAGAACCGTCACTCCCAATGCGATCGGCGAGGATTTCCTGATCTATGCGCGCCGGTTGCTGAAACTGTCGGATGAAGCCTGGGCAAGCGTCACCCGGCCCAAGGAGACAGGCAGCGTCCGCTTGGGGGTGCCCGACGACTATGCCGCCTTCCTCCTGCCGCCCGTGCTCTCACGATTCGCGGCGGAGCATCCCCTGGTGACGGTGGAGTTGATCTGCGAACAGTCGACCGCGCTGGTGAAGACGCTGGCGGAGGGGCGGCTGGATCTGGCGATCATCACCCGCTTGCCGGAGCAGCCGCTTGAGGTGATCCGGCTGGAACGCTTCGTCTGGGTCGCCTCGCCCAACCATGTCGCCTGGGAGGCCGACCCGCTTCCGGTCGCCTTGTTCGAACCGGGCTGCGCCGCCAGGATGAATGTCCTGCAGGCGCTTGGCGATGCCGACCGCTCCTATCGCTGTACCTATTCAAGCGCCTCTCTGCTTGGCCTGATCGCCGTCGTCCAGGCCGGGCTCGCGGTGGCTGGCCTTGCGATGCGCAGCGTACCGCCATCGCTGCGCATCGTCGGCGGCAATGAAGGGCTGCCGGTGCTGCCGGACCTCGAAATCGGCATCCTGCGCAACCCGCTGTCGACGACCCAGGCGGTCGAGCGGCTGAATGATTTCCTGCGCCGCGATCTGGCACAACAGGCCTGACTCGCGGGCCTGTCTTCCGCAATCCCGCCGCGATGCAGCGTTTGTTAAAGCCTCGGTACTATAAGGCCGCCAGCCAGAACTCTCCGGGGGCAGCATGTTTCGAGCCGCTTCGTCCGCCAGCATCCTTCTCCTTGCCAGCTCGCTTGTGGCCCATGCCGGCGGCGACCCGGCCCTGGGCAAGAAGGCCTTCAACCGGTGCATGGCCTGCCATGAAGCAGCCACCGACCGCGACAAGGTCGGTCCGCATCTGTTGGGCGTCGTTGGCCGCACCGCCGGTAGCGCCGAGAGTTATCTTGGCCGCTATTCCGAGGCGATGAAGAGTGCCGGCGCCGCCGGCCTGGTCTGGGATGAAGCCAATCTCGCCGAGTATCTCAGGGCACCCAAGCTGAAAGTGCCCGGCAACAAGATGGCGTTTGCCGGCCTGACCAAGGACGACGACATCGCCAATGTCATCGCCTATCTGAAAGCCGATCCCAAACCCTGAGCCGCTGTTCGCCAGCTCTGTAAAACCGGCTTTCTCGTCGCATATCGCGGCCGCGATTGCTTCGGTGGTTTGCCCAATACAAAGGCATCCGTGCGCCTTCGCCTTGCCGCATGAAAGTTCAATGACAGCTGAACTATGGCTGGTCGGCAAGCTAATCACGCTAAGCCCAAGCCTTCACTGGCTTTCAAGACCCTGACGAATTTTTTTGTTTTCACGCCGCCCTTGTCTTCACGTCTTTCAATCCCCTGATGCCCCACATATATTCGCCGCTGTTCGCGACCAGCGACGTCATGCCGAAGCGGGAGGCCCCAATGGCGACATTGCAGAATTTCGACGCCGAAATTGCCAAGACCAAGCAGGTCGTGCAGGACATGCGCTCCAAGATCGAGCAATCCGGCACCATGCTTGATACGCTTGCCACATCAGACAAGAAGATCGGCGACGCCAATTTCGACCTCGAGAACGCCCGCATCGAGGATGTGCTGAAGCAGCAGAAGGTGATGGAAGGCAACATTGCCGACCTGATCATCGGGCTGGAGGACGCCACCAACGTCTTCGGCGCCGAGTTCGAGAGCATGAAGAACTACACCGGCTGGGAAAAATTCATTGGCATCTTCTCCAGCCAGAGCAAGCAGCGCATGCGCACCGACCGCGTTCGCAACATGTCGCTGGCCGGCAATCTGCAGGAACTGCTGGTCAAATCCGACACCATCGTCGGCATATTGAAGGCGCAGAAAGAGGTTCTCGACCAACGCTACAAGACCTCGGAAACCAGCCTGTCGCAGGTGATCGAGCGCCGCAAGACCACCATGACCAACCTCGAAGCCGTGCAGAAGCGCATCGAGGAGCTCAACCCGATGCTGCTCGACATCGAAAACAAGATCGCCGCTTCGACCAGCCAGAAGGACCGCACGCAGCTCGAAGGCGAACGCTCCAAGCTGGCGACGGAATACAACGAAAAGCAGGCCAAGGAGCAGGAACTGCTGGCCGAGAGCCAGACGCTCGAGCGCTACACCTCGATGTTCCAGACCTTCGTCGATTCGCTCAACAACCAGATCGCCGCGCAATCGACGCTGATCAACAAGCTGACCATCGATACCGAGCAGCGCATCGTACTCTACAAGGCGCTGGAAGATTCGCTGAAGACCGCAGCTCAGCAGGACGTCGCCCACAAGATCAACACGCTGGGCAGCCAGGTCGACAACACCGCCGAGGAAACCATGGCCGGTATCGGTGCTGCTTCGCAAAAGCACATCGGTGACCTGCTTGAGATGCACGAGAAGAACATGGTCGCCACCGCCGATATCCAGCGCCGCAAGAAGCTGGCCGACGATGCCTTCGCCCGCCGCTTCGACGAGGTGCTGAAGAAGCACAATTCGGCTAACTACGTGCAGTCTTAAGGGTGACAGCACTGCCCGCGAGCGACCAGGCATGACCCCCGAAAACGAAGCGGCGGCACGGTATTTTTCCGCCATCACGGCCGCGCTCAGCGGCCTTGAAGTGTTCATGCGCGACGATCGCTCGCCGCTCTACCGGCACGGCATCGTCGCCAAGATCGTCGCCGAACACATCGCCAGGCTCGACAAGTCGTTTTCCTGCTGGCGCAACCGGCTCGGCTTCATGGACACATTCCGCATTTCGCGCGCCGAAAGCGGATTTCCGGTGTTCCAGAACCTGCTCGAACTGGAAAACGACCGACGCCAGGCCGACGCGCGGCTTGCCAACATTCCGCTCGCCGGCGAGTTGCGCGAGGAAATGGCCGACTTCATCCTGCGCCACAAGGAATTCCCCGCGGCGCTGCAGAAGTCGATAGCCGAGCGGCTTTATCTCGAGGACGTGAAAAGCGAGAACACGTTCGGCCCGTTCACCCTGGCGCAAACGGCCAAGGTCTCGGTCAATCCGAAGACGGGGCGGCCCTATTATCTCGTCCACTGGGCGACGTTCGACGGCAGCGCCAACCTGCCTCTGGTCTACATGGTGACGGTGGAGGATTCGTCCGAAACGATGATCCGCCAGCTCGTCGACAGAAACGGCAAGCTGAACGAGACGATCGACATTCCTCTGCCGGTCGATGGCCTGCTCAATCCCGAGCTTGCCCACCGTTTCGACGATTTCACCGAGAAGAACTCCGCCTACACGCTGTCGCCGGCGACCATCGCGGTCAATCTCGACAAGGATTTCGAGCCGCTGCATCCCAAGCAGCTGCGCCGCGTCGTGCTCGGCCCGTTCTATTCGGCTGGCATCACCGACAACAATTCGACGGTGACCGAAGTCCTGGCCAAGGTGCGCAAGCCCGAAAATGCCTGGCTGCTGACCTGGACCATCCAGGAGGTCTATTCCAAGGCCGAGAAACCCGGCCGCAAGGGGCTGTTTTCCAGCGAGAAGACGACGCAGGAATTCTTCATCAATACCGACGATCTGGAAGCCGCGCGCCAGGGCGTGTCGAGCTACGAAAACCATGCGCTGATCCCGCACGAGGCCTATCAGGCGCTCTACGCCGCCGGCGAGGCGCAGAAGATCTTTGCCGGCTACAAGGTTCACATTCTGTCGAACGGACAGGTCATCTCAGACGTCTGACCGTCACACCACGGAGCACCCTTCATGGATACCGGCCTGACCACCATCCCGGAAGCCGCCATCGAGAAGCACCGCGCTACCGCGCAGAGCTTCATCACCCGTGTCGTCGTGCTGGAGGACCCGTCTAGCTCCTCCGGCACAGCACTTGCCGGCACCAATCGCCGCTTCGTTTCGACCGTCTCGGTCGGTTCGGTGCGCCGCACGCGCGAGGTCGAGCTGTCGAAGACCGTCGGCGCCGTTCATCCCGACGACCAGCTGCTGACCATCCCGCAGCACACGCTGTTGTTTCGCGCCCGGCGCGGCACGGCGATCGCGCTGGCAATATCGGACGTCTTTGCCGAGGGCTCGGACCTTGAAAGTCTGCAGGCCAAGAACACCCGCGCGCCGCTCGAGGGCGACGAGGCGTCCACCTTCAAGAAGCTTCTGTCGGCCTCGGCTTACATTTCGGCCTTCAGCCTCGCCTCCTACCTGTTCCAGCTGATCGACAGCGACGGCGAGGCGCCCAACGATAGTCCCGAACCGGACTTCCTGTTCGACACGCCGCAGGATGCGGTGAAGTCGATCCTGGCAGGCCTCGACAAGGCGATCTCGGGATCGTCCGACGACGCCGACCTGATGACAAGGGCGCGCGCCTTCGCCCGCGTCGCCATCGACGGGCTTCTGGCCCGCAAGGGCCGCTTCGACGGCATCGGCCCGTTCGAGAACGCGCATATCCGTATCGATGCCGACGATTTCACCCTCGATGGTTTCGACGTCGCGCCGGGCAAGCGTTCAAAACCGCTGGTGATGACATTCAAGAAGCCGGAAGAGGTCGTCGGCAACCACATCGCCAAATACCAGTCGGTCAAGCTCGCCAAGATGCTGATGGCCTACGACTTCGAGCGCGAACTCAATCCGTTCGTCGAACTCGGCGGCTTCCTGTTCACCTTCATCGGCGACGGCGCCCCCGGCACCGGCAAGACGACGCTGATCCAGATGATCGCCGGCCTCGTCAACGGCTATTGCCAGGTCGCCGGCTATCCCTTTGCCTACGAGAATTTCGGCGTCGACCAGATCTCGTCCTATCAGGGCAAATCAGGCCAGAACTGCCGCCAGTTCATCAACAATGTGCTGAACCCGCGCGTCATCGGCTTCGGCACCATCGACGACATCGACCAGGTGGCGGCGCGCCGCTCAGACGACCGCGCCTCGGCCGGCCAGCAGGAAATCACCGGCGTCTTGATGGATGCCTTCGCCGGTGCCGCGACCGTGGTGCGCGGCAACTGCTCGTTCGGCATGTTCTCCAACTATCCCGAAAATGTCGACGACGCGCTGCGCCAGCGCGCCGGCGCCCGCTGGCTGGTCGACGGGCCCCAGAGCCGCAACGACTACATCGACATTTTTGTCCTGCTGGCGGGAAAAAACCACAAGATCCCGCTCGGCGACCACGATCTCTACGCCGCGCAGGAAATCCAGCGCGCCGTGACCGAAGCCTATGAGGAGCACGAGAAGCCGCAAGAAGACGGGCTGATGAAGGTCTACGAACGCTACATGAAGGAGAACGGCGCGCCGAAATCGATGGCCGACATCGGCACCTATCTGCACCTGATCAAGGATGCCGAGCCCCGCTTCACCGGCCGCGCCATCAAGAACGTCACCGACGCCATCAAGATGCGCGCCATGGACATCGAGCTTCCCGACGACTGGTTCGAGAAGCCGGAAGTCTTCATGCACAAGGGCTACGACGAGAAGAAAGCGATGATCGAGGAACTGCGCGGGCCGTTCTCGATGGACATGGTCATGCAGGAGATCAACCGCTATGCCGACTCGGAGTTCCGCTATTCCGACAAGTCCGACGACTCCGCCGTGCAAAAGCTGCTGCGCGACGCCCGCCTGCGCGAGCGAGCCGCGCGCGAGATGGAGGAGATGAAGAAAAAGGGGCTATGGAATGCGTGAGCCTGGCACCTCTTCCTTCTCCCCGTTCACGGGGAGAAGGTGCCCGAAGGGCGGATGAGGGGCAGCGCTGTGCGAGGCAGTAATGAGCCAAAGGTAGCAAGGGCCCGGCAGCTTCGGAAAGTCGAGAATGATGCCGAGGAATGGCTGTGGCACGAAGTGCGTGGAAGGCGGCTGAATGGCCACAAGTTTGTCCGTCAGCTCCCGGTCGGCCCATATTTCGCAGACTTCGCCTGCCGTGAGGCTAATCTGGTTGTGGAAGTCGATGGAAGTCAGCATGCAAATCGGCCCCACGATCGATACAGGGATGAGACGATGAACAGGAACGGCTGGTCGGTGTTGAGGGTTTGGCACGCTGATGTTTTGACGAGCCGTAAGAGCGTGCTGGATACGATTGTTGCTGCGCTGGATGGTCGACTCGATCGGAAAATGATTGCTGTCGATGTGAAGTTTTTGCCAGCTTCAACGTCGGAGGAAAGATGATGAGCGTCTGCGCCGCCCCTCGTCCGCCCTTCGGGCACCTTCTCCCCGTAAACGGGGAGAAGGGAAGATGAGCCCCGCCAAGAAACCCGATCTCCTGCGCGACAACGAGCTGATCTATGGCCGGCTGTTGACGGTCGACGAGCCGCACCTCATCCAGCGCTACAACAAGGCGCTGGCCGCGTTCGGCTTGAAGCCGACGAAACTGAAGAGCTTCCAGATCGACCGCACCGGCTTCTCGCCCGAAGTGGCCGAGGAATGCGATGATTATGACTATCTCGATCCCAATGAGGTCAACCGCCGTTTCATCATCCTGACGCCGTCGCAGATTGACCTGCCGGTGGTGCACACCGCCTTCTCCAACACCTCGCAACTGATGTTCGAGTTCATGTCCAGGAACCGGCGCGCCATCGATGCGCTGACGATCAAAGACGTCATCTACGGCGAGATCGAGGATTCCATTCCCAAGGTCAACGACATCGAGGACTTGCTGTCGATCAGTCAGGTCGAATTCAAGGTGCTGTCGGCCGAGGATGTGCTGGGCAAGGCAGCCGAACTCGGCAAGCTCGTCGACCGGCTGAAGCAGGAGCCAGATGCCTGGCGCGACAACGCCATGCTGACCCGCATGGTCGAGCTCGCCAAGATCTGCGGCGACATCCGCGAGAACGCGCTGGTACCCGACCAGGTGATCTTCCGACACAACGCCTACTGGACCAGCCATTTCGGCGGCCTCTACGTGTTCGTCGATCCGGATGTGACGACGGTGATCAGCGATCCGGCCGCCCCCGGTTTTCGCCGCTCGCGGCCGTGGCAGGTCAGCTATCTCTCGATCAACGACGCCGACAAGGTGTTCAAGTTCCTCGCCACCACCGGCCGCATCGAGCTGCCGCGTGCCTCCTGGGTCGAGACCTCGGGCTATCTCGAGCACCGGGCCGAGATGGTGGTGCGCGCGCTGATCCGCGACGCCGAGCCGAACCGCAATTTGACCAATGTCGACAAGGTCTGGCTGCAGACCTGGATCCAGAGCCATGCCGACCTGATCACCAGGGACGGCAATTTTCCTTTCCTCAACGCCGCCAAGCGCGAGATCGCCCAGCTTGGCCACCTGAAGATCGAGGATGTCTTCCCGCAGCAGCGTTTCCTGGTGATCCGCGCCAAGCCAGACCACCCCGACGCCTGGCTGACCAACCGGCTGATCTCGGATTTCGTGCCGTCGGACTTCGTCTCGCGCTACATCTTCAACAAGGACGGCTTCTACAAGGACTATGACGGCTTCAGCGACGCCTGGCGATCGCATGTTGTGGACGTTCTCAAAACCACATATTTGAAGGACAAGGTGGCGTTTCGCACACGCCTCTACGGCCTGACTGACTAGAACGAAATGAACCGTTATTTCGTTCTAACTTCTTGTTTTGGCGTATGATGTTATCCAAAAAGTCTGCAACTTTTTGGCATCATGCTTTGAGGGGGTGACACAGCCATGCTCGATCCGATCGTGAATTTCTTCACCCGTATTTTCCAGTGGATCGGCCGCGGCATCGGCCTCCTGATCGGTGTCGTCCTGTGGCCGTTCCTGTGGGCCGGACGCTGGTATACGCAGCGCGGCTGGATCCTCAAGGCGGCGGTCGGCCTCGCTCTGCTGGTGCTGATCGGCCTCTATGCCAATTTCTTCTACGCCACCCAGTGGTGGAACAATTTCAACCCGAACTATCCCGACACATACACCTTCGAGAAGCGCAATGTCTCCGCCGGCGAACAGGTCGCCGCCGGCGCCGGCACGGACACCGCCAAGACCTGCGGCAACTCTGGTATAGCCCAGATCGCCGCTGACCTGACCGACTTCAACGTCAACCAGAATGCCTGGATCTCGTCGATGATCCTCTACAAGCTGGGCCTGTTCGGCATCGACTGGGACCACACGCCGTGGATGGACAACAAGGCCTCCTTCCAGCGCGGCATCAACCAGGCGGTGCGGCGCACGGCGACCGAACTTGCCGACAATCTCGGCCGCGTCCGCACCACCTCGCAGATCGACAGCGATCTGCAGAATGCCCGCGGCAACCTTCAGTTCGACGAAGAGACCTGGTATTTCGGCCTGAACCCGTTCGGCCCCAAGACGCCGACGCCAAGCTACTATCGCGACGCCGTGCGCATGCTGCGTTCCTTCAACGCCCGCCTTGCCACCTGCCAGGCGACATTCGACGCCCGCGCCGACAATCTGAAACAGTATATCGACCGCATCTCGTCCGACATCGGCTCGACCTCGGCGATCCTCAAGGAACGCGCCGAGAACCACAACAATGGCTGGTTCGACTTCCGCGCCGACGACCGCTACTGGTTCGCCTATGGCCAGCTCTACGGCTATTACGGCCTGATGAAGGGAGCCCAGGCCGACTTCGAGGACGTCATCAAGGAAAAGCATCTGCAGAACCTGTGGGACACGATGGACTCGCAGTTCGTTTCGGCGCTGCGCATCCAGCCCTTCATCATCGCCAATGGCCGCGAGGATGGCTGGCTGTTGCCGACGCATCTGACGACGATGGGCTTCTATGTGCTCAGGGTGCGCTCCAACATGGTCGAAATCAGCAACGTTCTGACGCAGTAGCGCTGTTCCATTAGGGACCAGGCGATGGCGAATTTGCGCCGTCGCCTCTGTCGCATTCCGTGCATTGTGCGGCTGTTTTGAGACGGCGGAACGGCGCGTCCTCTGGCTTCTATACGGCGCGGCAACGGAGCCGGGAAGAACCGACGACAGGTCGGCCGGTCCGCAGAGGAACTTTCTCCAGAGGAAACATAGTTGCATACAAGTTGACGCCGTGGCAGCGACAGGGTTAGAACATGCCCGCGCCCGGTTCCAACCTGCTTGCCAGTAAGATCAAACCCGTCCCCTCCACCGTCCAATCCAGAGGAAAGCCGTCATGGCCGAAGTGAAGTCCGACATCGAGATCGCGCGCGGCGCCAGGAAAAAGCAGATCCAGGAGATCGGCCAGAAGATCGGCATTCCGACCGAACACCTGCTGCCCTACGGCCACGACAAGGCCAAGATATCAGCCGAATTCATCAAGTCGGTGAAGGGCAACAAGGACGGCAAGCTGATCCTCGTAACCGCCATCAACCCGACGCCGGCCGGCGAAGGCAAGACCACGACTACGGTCGGCCTTGGCGACGGCCTGAACCGCATCGGCAAGAAGGCGATCGTCTGCATCCGCGAGGCCTCGCTCGGCCCGAATTTCGGCGTCAAGGGCGGTGCCGCCGGCGGCGGCTATGCGCAGGTCGTGCCGATGGAAGACATGAACCTCCACTTCACCGGCGACTTCCACGCCATCACCACGGCGCACAATCTGCTTTCGGCGCTGATCGACAACCACATCTACTGGGGCAATGAGCTCGGCATCGACACCCGCCGCGTCGTCTGGCGCCGCGTCATGGACATGAACGACCGGGCGCTGCGCGAGATCATCTGCTCGCTCGGCGGCGTCGCCAACGGTTTCCCGCGCGAGGGCGGCTTCGACATCACCGTTGCTTCGGAAGTGATGGCTATCCTGTGCCTGTCGACCGATCTGAAGGACCTGGAAAAGCGCCTCGGCGACATCATCGTCGCCTATCGCCGCGACAAGTCGGCCGTCTATGCCCGCGACCTCAAGGCCGACGGCGCCATGGCCGTGTTGCTCAAGGACGCCATGCAGCCTAACCTGGTGCAGACGCTGGAGAACAACCCGGCCTTCGTGCATGGCGGCCCGTTCGCCAACATCGCGCATGGCTGCAACTCGGTCGTCGCCACCACGACGGCGCTCAAGCTCGCCGACTACGTCGTCACCGAAGCCGGCTTCGGCGCCGACCTGGGTGCTGAAAAGTTCTTCGACATCAAGTGCCGCAAGGCAGGCCTCAAACCGGCGGCGGCCGTCATTGTCGCCACCGTGCGCGCCATGAAGATGAATGGCGGCGTCAAGAAGGAAGACCTCGGCAAGGAGAACGTCGAGGCGGTGAAGAAGGGCTGCGCCAACCTCGGCCGCCACATCGAGAATATCCGCCAGTTCGGCGTGCCGGCGGTGGTTGCGATCAACCACTTCTACTCCGACACCGACGCCGAAATCCAGGCGATGAAGGACTATGTCGCCTCGATGGGCGAAGAGGCGATGCTGTGCAAGCACTGGGCGCACGGCTCGGCCGGCATCGAGGATCTCGCCAACAAGGTGGTGGCACTGGCCGAATCCGGTGCTTCGCAGTTCGCGCCGCTCTATCCCGATGCGATGCCGCTGTTCGAGAAGATCAACACCATCGTCCAGCGTATCTATCGCGGCTCGGAAGCGATCGCCGACAAGTCGGTGCGCGACCAGCTCAAGGCCTGGGAAGACGCCGGATACGGCCACCTGCCGGTGTGCATGGCCAAGACGCAGTACTCGTTCTCGACCGACCCGAACCTGCGCGGCGCGCCGACCGGCCACACGGTGCCGGTGCGCGAGGTCAGGCTTTCGGCAGGTGCGGGCTTCGTCGTCATCATCTGCGGCGAGGTCATGACCATGCCCGGCCTACCGAGGGCGCCGTCCTCGGAAAAGATCTTCCTCAACGAGATGGGCCAGATCGAAGGCCTGTTCTAGAATCCTTCTATTCGAACAGAAAGGGCGCCGCAGCGATGCGGCGCCCTTTCTGTTTTCAGATAGTCCCTACGCGGCGCTGCGTGACAGCGCCCGCTGGTTGGAGCCGAAGATGGTGTCGCGTTCCGGCAGCGCGCCGGTCTTCAGGCACTCGACCCATTCGGCGGTCTTGAGCACGGCGGCAAAGCGCGACTGCAGGATGATCGTGACCACGCGGTGGATCTCCTCGGCCGAGGCGTAGCCGGCGCTGTTGGCGTAAGGCACCGATCCGGTCGCATCCGACAGGAACTCGACGGCAAAGCCCATATGCACGGCGTGGATGATGGTCGACAGGTCGCAATTGTGCGTCATGTAGCCGACCACCGTGATCGTATCGATGGCGTTGGCGCGCAGCCAGTCCTCGAGGTCGGTGCCGGTGAAGGCGGAGGGCAGGTTCTTTTCGACATAATGGTCGCGCCCACGCCTGGCGATTTCGGGATGCAGTTCGCCGCCATGGCTTCCCCCGGCGAAGATCGGCGATGTCTCGGGCGCCATCTGCTTGACGACCACCACCTTGATGCCGGCAGCAGTCGCTGCATCCATCGCCCGCGCCACATGGACGACGCTGTCGCGGAACGGCGGATGCTGGATGGCAAGACTGCCGCCATCATAATCGTTCTGCACATCGACGACGATCAGCGCCCGGCGTGGCGTGGTGTTGGCTGGGTCAGACATGGTGTTTTCCTTTCCGGCTTGAATGTGATGGACCGAAAATAGGCGGACTCCGCGACAGTCGAAAGTGGCCCGATTGACATCATTCGAAAGAATTGGGACAATCCGCATTCAACTGCCGGAAGCACCCATGACCGACCCGATCATTGCCGTACTCGCCTTCGACGGCATCAGCCCGTTCCACCTTTCCGTACCGTGCCTGGTCTTCGCAGAGGACAGGACGGCGCTTGGCCTGCCGCGCTTCGACTTCCGCATCTGCGCGGTCAAGCCCGGCCCGATCCACACCGAGGCCGGACTGACAATTGCCGCGCCGCATGGGCTCGAAGGGCTCGACGGCGCCGATATCGTCATCATTCCAAGCTGGCATCATCTCGGCGAACCGGCATCGCCGCCGCTGATGGAGGCGTTGCGCCGGGCGCACCAACGCGGCGCCTTGATCGTCGGCCTGTGCCTTGGAACCTTCGCCATTGCCGCGGCCGGGCTGCTTTCGGGCCGTCGTGCCGCGACGCACTGGGCCTATTCCGAACAGTTGCAGAAACTCCACCCCGACGTCGCCGTCGATGCCTCGGTGCTCTATGTCGACAATGGTGACATCGTGACCTCGGCCGGCGTCGCCGCCGGTCTGGACTGCTGTCTCCACATCGTGCGCGCCCGCTACGGCGCGGAAGCGGCACTGCGGCTCGCCCGCCAGATCGTCCTTTCTCCGCATCGGCAGGGCGGCCAGGCGCAATTCATCGAGCATCCGGTGGAAAGAAGCGCAGACGCCGACCGGTTCACCCAAGCCCTCGACGCGGTTCGCGCGGCGCTCGGAGAGACGCATAGCCTGGATAGCGGCGCCGAGGCCGCCGACC
>NZ_RZQY01000550.1:0-4177 GCF_003998575.1 Mesorhizobium sp. M7A.F.Ca.CA.001.10.2.1
GTCATGGCCGGTGCAGTTCAGCATGCCGCGTGCCTTGACGGTTTCGAGCGTCTTGCCGCCGGCGGCTTCCGCCGGCGCCGCAAAATGCACGAGGCCAAGGGCCAGGGCCGAAGCCCCCCATTTCATCATTTTCATGTTCCGTCTCCACTGTTTGAGGTTGTTTGGTTTCTTGTTGTTGGAGGCCCGAAAGGCGTCTTTCAGGCCTCGGTCTCGAAGCCGCTTCTAGTCGGAAAGCGGGGCCGGTTTCGGTAACGAGGAAATCGTGAGGTCGCCGCGCCAATCCTGCTGAGCCAGCCATCGGTGAAGTGCCGCGACCGCCTTCACGCGCAGATGTCCGCGTGGGACGACAAGATAGAAGCCCGGGACTTCCTCCGGCTTCATGTCGGCAATGGCGTCGCGGCCGATCGGCGCGACCAGCGTGCCCGCCCGGAAATCTTCCTCGGCATCGATGACGGAAACCAAGCCCACACCTATGCCTTGCAAGGTCGCCCGGCGCATGGTCGCGGCGTCGTCGAAGCTGATGCTGCGGTCGCCATCCGTCAGTTCCACGCCAAGGTGGCGCAATATGTCCGGCCACAGACGCTTCGACTTGACGGTGTCGAGCAACGTGAACTGTGTCAGATCATGCGCCGACTTGATCCTTTCGCCGATCGCCGGCGTGCAGCAGATGATCTTCGGATCCGGCACCAGCAACGTGGTTTCATAGTCGGACCAGTTGCCGTAGCCCCACTGGACCGTCATATCGATATCGTCGCGCCCGAAATCGGGCAGGTCGACCATGGTCGTCAGGCGCAGGTCCGCGCCCGGCAAGATTTCCCGGAACAACGAAAGCCGCGGCAGGAGATAATGCGTGGCGAAGTATGGGCTCGCATTCAGGTTGATGCGGTCCCGATAGTTCGACTTGGTGACGCGGCGAACGCCTTCGGCAAACTCGTTGAAGCCGGCTTTGACATAGTGCGACAGAAGAATGGCCGACTCGGTCAGTTCGATCGACCGGCCCTTACGCTCGAACAGCGTTACCTGGAGCGTATCCTCCAGAAGCTTGATCTGCTGTCCGACGGCCTGCGGCGTGACCAGCAATTCATCCGCCGCCTGCCGAAAGCTCTTGTGCTGCGCGACCGCGTGGAACACGCGCAGAGCATTCAGCGAGGGAAGGCGCAGCTTGCCGGTCATCGAAATTCCGTTCCTTTCCCTGCTTGTGGCCCGGTCGGTCATGCACTGCCTCGGTCATGCACTGCCAGAGTTCAGTCGCCCGCGGCGAAAGAGACTTAGGCGTATATGTAACCACCTGAAACAATTACGTTTTCACCGGTCATGTAAGTGTTCTTGGGGCTGCCCGTCATCAGCACCCATTCGGCAATCTCCTTTGGCTCGGCACCGCGGCCGAGCGGGCTCGCCTTGGCCAGTTCCTCCAGGAAGCCGAGCGCTTTCGCCTTCTCCGTCGCCATGCCGGCCGGCGCCACCGAATTCACCAGAATGCCGTCCTTCGCCACGTGATGGGCAAAGGATCGGGTAAGGCTGACGACGGCGGCCTTGGTCGCCGCATAGTGAGCGTTCTGCGGATGCGCCTTGAAGGCGTCGACCGAGGTCAGGTTCACGATCCGGCCGCGGACGTGGCTCTTCGGCTCCTGCGATTGCATGTGGCGAACCGCCGCCACCATCATGTGGTAGGTGCCCTTGATGTTGATGCCGTTGGAGGCATCCCAGTCGGCGTCGGTGATTTCGAGGAGCGGGCGGCGAGGGTAGATCGCGGCACAATTGATCAGCGTGTCGACGCGCCCGAGTTTCGAAACGATCGCCTCGAATGCGGCGTGGCACTGTGGGCCTACCTGGATGTCGCAAAGGGCGGTCGCGGTAGGCAGTCCGCTGGCCTTCGCGGTCGCCAGCGCGGACTCGGCGGCTTCCTGGTTGATGTCGATGATGCCGATCTTTGCCGCTCCGGCCTCGACAGCCATCTCGGCTAAGAGGGCACCGAGGCCGGCACCACCGCCAACGATCAGAACGGAAAGATCTTTCATCCCAGTTTTCCTTACTTGGTACCGCTTGGCGAGGTTGGCCAAGTCGGCATGATGTCGAAACGGGTAACGTCGGCCCACGCGGGGAGCCCAAGCACAGCGACGACCATCCTGGCCACGTCATCCGGCTGCACCACTTTGCTGGCGTACATGGCTGCGCGCGCGTTGGCGTCGAGGATGTCCTGGTAGAGCTGCGTCTCGACACGGCCGGCAACGATCTCGGTGACGCGTACGCCCGATGGGGAGAGGTCGGCGCGCAGCGCTGCTGCAAAGCCTGATATCGCCGCCTTGGTCGCTGAATAGACGGCAATGTTGGAGTATGCCGCGTGGCCCGCTGTGGAGCCGGTGAACAATACATGCCCGGACTGCCGCTCGCGCATTTGCGGGACGACGAGGCGCGTGAGCAGGATTGCCGCGCTGAGGTTCACCTCGAGCGTGGTGTCGATGTCAGCGATCTCCATATCGGCGAAGTTGCCGAGCGGCGGCATGACCCCGGCATTGTTGATCAGCACGTCGATGGTGAGATCCGCCAGGGCCGCTTCCAGGGCCTCGCGGTCGGTGACGTCGACGGCAATCGGCACGATGCCGGGCCGCTGTGCCTGCAGCTCCTTGAGCGCGGCCTGGCTGCGCCCGACCGCATAGACGTCGTAGCCGGCGTCGCTCAGCGCGATCGCTATGGCCCGCCCTATGCCGCTCGTCGCACCGGTGATGAAGGCTGTCGTCACGTGGGCTTTCCTGATTGTCTGTTTTCAGTTTGCGGCCCGGGCCGATGCCGCGAAACCAAGAAAACCAGCAAAAAGGAAAGATAAACTTTCGAAAATTTCGGATGCCTCCAAAATCCCTTGGGGTGTTCGGATAACCGCAGCAGCCGAAAACCCAGGGAAACGCTGGCAAGCTGGCGCCTTCAGCCCTTGGGAAACCCGCGCAGCCGGTGACGGAACAAAAAACACGGCTTTCGCAACGGATGTCTAATTTTCAGCTCAGGCGCGCCGATGCGATCGAATTCGCGAGGCCTCATCCGCCTGTCGAGGCAGGCCTTTTCATGTCGGTGAAAAGTGAGGCCGCCGCCGCCTTCTGCTCGGCTTCGATTGCCTCCACGCCAGAGGCTCGGGCCAGGGCGCGCACCCGCCCGAGACTGTTGTGCAGGTGCTTGCGCATGGCCTGGCGGGCGGCGCGGCCATCCTGCCTTTCGATGGCGTCGACGATTGTCTTATGTTCGCTGTGTATGCGCGCGTAATAGCTGTCCTTGAGTTCGGGCGTGACCAGATAGCCGAGCTGGAAGCGCGGCACGATCATCGGCCCGAGATAGCTTAGGAAACCGTGGATGAATTCATTTCGTGCCGCCTTGGCGATCGCCAGGTGGAAATCATAGTCGTAGTGGATCTGGACGACGGCGGGATCGGCCTGCTGGGCGTCGACCTGTTCCATCAAGGTGCGGATCGCGCTGGCTTCCGCATCGGTGCGCCGTTCCGCGCACAATCCCGCCGACTCCACCTCGACGCTCAACCTCAGCTCGAGCAGCGCAATGGTTTCCGGCAAGGTCCTGAGCGCTTCGTCCGGTATCGAGAAGTTGCGCGGCGCCGGCGTCTCGCTGACGAACATGCCGCGCCCCTGCTGCGGCACCACCAGGCCTTCGGAACGCAGTCGCGCCACAGCTTCCCGCACCACGGTGCGGCTGACATCGTACTCGGCGCAAAGCTCCGCCTCAGTCGGCAATTGCGCGCCGGGCAGCAGCTGTCCGGAGCGGATCTTCTCGGACAGGCTCTCCGCCACGACGGTGGAAAGCGGCTTGCGCTTCGTCATCAGTCTCCCTCTCGCCAGATTCGGGATGATGCCCGAACCGGCAGGACCATTCAAACCGCCGCGGTGACGATCAGCTCGACCAGCATTCCGGGCTTCGCCATCCGTCCTTCGCCCGATGAGCGCGCCGGTGCGTGCTCCCCGGGCATCCAGGCGTCCCACACCGCATTGACCTCGTCGAAATCCCTGATGTCGTCCAGCCACATCTGCACATGAAGGATGCGGGTCTTGTCCGTGCCCGCCTTGCCAAGCAGCGCATCGATCTTGCCGAGCACCTCGCGCATCTGGTCGGCCGCGGACTGGCCGGGCCTCGCGACCTGGCCGGTGAGGTAGAGCGTGCCGTTATGGATGACGCCATGGTG
>NZ_RZQY01000551.1:0-4167 GCF_003998575.1 Mesorhizobium sp. M7A.F.Ca.CA.001.10.2.1
CAGCCTGTCCTGCGCCATCTCGACGGCGATTTTCAGCGCCGCCTTGGCGGTGCGCTTGCCGGACCGGGTCTGCAGCATCCACAATTTGCCGCGCTCGATGGTGAATTCGAGATCCTGCATGTCGCGGTAGTGCTTCTCCAGACTGTCGGAGATGGTGACAAAGGACTGGAACGCGTCAGGCATCAGCTTCTGCAGCGACGGCCTGTCCGAGCCAGCTGCGATACGTGCCGCTTCGGTGATGTTCTGCGGCGTGCGGATGCCGGCGACGACGTCCTCGCCCTGCGCGTTCACCAGGAACTCGCCATAAAGCATCTTTTCGCCGGTCGAAGGGTTGCGCGTGAAGGCAACGCCGGTGGCCGAGGTTTCGCCCATATTGCCGAACACCATGGCCTGGACGTTGACCGCCGTGCCCCAGCTTTCGGGAATGTCGTGCAGCCGGCGATAGGTGATGGCGCGGTTGTTCATCCAGCTCGAGAACACGGCTGATATCGCGCCCCAGAGCTGCTCATGCGGATCCTGCGGAAAGGGCCTGCCGAGCTCTTCCTCGACCTTGGCCTTGTAGAGCGCGATGACGCCTTGCCATTCGAGCGCCGTGAGTTCGGTGTCGAGCTCGTGCCCGAGCCCGCCTTTCTGATCCTCCAGGATTTCCTCGAACACCTCATGGTCGAGGCCCATGACGACGTCGGAATACATCTGGATGAAGCGGCGGTAGCTGTCATAGGCAAAGCGCGCGTCGCCGGAATCGGCGGCCAGCGCCTCGACCGTCTCGTCGTTCAGGCCGAGATTGAGCACGGTATCCATCATGCCGGGCATCGAGGCGCGAGCGCCCGAACGCACCGACACCAGCAGCAGTTTCGACGGGTCGCCGAACCGACGGCCGGTCAGCCGGCCGATGTGATCGAGCGCGACCGCGACATCGGCTTCCAACCCGGCCGGATAAATACGGCCGTTGGCGTAGTAGGCGTTGCAGACCTCCGTGGTGATGGTGAAGCCCGGCGGCACCGGCAGCCCCAGGCTGCACATCTCGGCCAGGTTGGCGCCCTTGCCACCCAGGAGATTCCTGTCGCTGGCACGGCCTTCCGCCGCACCATCGCCAAAGGTGAAAACCCATTTGGTCATGCATCGCTCCGGTTGCAGGAGACTGGAAAGATTGGCGAAACGGAAAGTTCCGCCGGTCCGTCCTTGGAGCGATATGATGCTGCAGTGCGAAAGGCAAGACATCGGCAAAGCCACCTGGCCACTACAATCGATTAAGCAAAGCCGTGCTCCAGCATGCGGCAAAAAGACTTGCCAAGTCAGGAATTCTGGAGTAGAACATACAGTGAACAAACAGGTGCGCCATGAAACTGCCCGGAAAACTCGACTATCTGGAAATGCCCGCGACCGGTGGAACGCTGGACCGGCTGAAGGCTTTCTACAGTACCGCCTTTGCCTGGTCGTTCACCGGCCTTTGCCGAAGGCCTGGACGGAGGCTTCCAGGCAGATGCCGCGGAAGCGCCATCAAAGCCGCTGCCCGTGCTCTACAGCAGGGATCTGGAGCAAACCCTCGACGCTGTCGAAAGCGCCGGCGGCACGATTGTCAAACCGATCTTCCCGTTCCCCGGCGGCCGGCGCTTCCACTTCGTCGATCCAGCCGGAAACGAGATGGCGGTGTGGTCCGAATAGCCCGCTGCATATCATTTGCCAGCGCTGCGTTGCCTGCCCAATTCGAGCGTTCCAACCGTCACTCATAAGGATTGTGCTTTTTGGCTGCTCTGCTAATAACGCGCCGCACAAGCGACTCTGACGGCAATTGGGGCGTCGCCAAGTGGTAAGGCATCGGTTTTTGGTACCGACATTCCCAGGTTCGAATCCTGGCGCCCCAGCCAATCACTTTTTTTCTGGTGATGGCAGCGCGGTTGTCCCCAGCCCAGGCATGCCAGTGTCGTTGCAGACCAGCCCTGGTGCCGTTCTCCTCCGACAGGGGGGCGTGCTCGACCAAGCAGTCCATTCCAACCCGCGCCGCTTTCTGCTTGAATGACCCTCGACGTCCCGCAACGGAGCATCGGCCTATCTCAAACGATCCCTTCGCTTCCTTGCAGCAACGTTTCCTTGCCCGGTGTGCGGATCGGCTCGTGGAGTTGAAGGCCGCCCGTGAGAGGAGGGCTGTGCCCGGCAGCAGTTCCGGCGATACGCTGATCGGGATCGCTCACTCGCTGGCGGGTGGGGCCGGAACGTTCGGCTTTCCGGATATCAGCGTGCGAGCGTCCGAGCTTGAGACGTTGCTGATCGAGCGGTCGGATGTCGCACATACTGCGCTCGATGCGCTTATTGCGGAGATCGAGCGGACGCTGAAGTGACTCAGCCGAAGAGGCTCACTTCTTCGGCCCAGTCAGGCCGGTCCTGGTCATCTCGCCCCAGCTCTGGTCGGCGCGCAGATACTGCCACCAGCCCTTCACACGCCAGAAATTGTTGAGCTGGCGGTAGCCGAAATTCTCGATCACCGCCACGGCCGTGAGTACGGCAAGGTCCCGCGCGCGCGGAAAACGCTGAAGCTCGGCTTCTTCGAGAACCAGCGAACACACGCTCACGCAAACGCCGTAGGTGAAAACCAGCGACGTGAATGCCAAGAGATATTCGGTCGAGAGGATGCCGAGTAGCCAAAAGGCCGGGATCAGCACATAGCCCAGCA
The DNA here is from genome assembly GCF_003998575.1 of Mesorhizobium sp. M7A.F.Ca.CA.001.10.2.1. Classification (NCBI taxonomy): domain Bacteria; kingdom Pseudomonadati; phylum Pseudomonadota; class Alphaproteobacteria; order Hyphomicrobiales; family Phyllobacteriaceae; genus Mesorhizobium; species Mesorhizobium sp. M7A.F.Ca.CA.001.10.2.1. Next base: position 2,672 of record NZ_RZQY01000551.1, read on the forward strand.
CCTCCGATATGGGCCCAAGCACATCGACAATCAGTATGTGACCAAATCCGAGGAAGCCGACCCGCCCATAGCGGGGGTTGAAGAGCATGGAGCGGTAGCGGAAGAAGCACTCGAGCGCACCGCGCTGCCAGCGCGTGCGTTGCCTGGCCAGAACGCGCAGTGACTCGGGTGCTTCTGTCCAGCACACCGGCTCCGGAATGAACTGGATGCGGTATTTGCGTTTGGTGTCCATCATGTGGCGATGCAGCTTGATCACAAGGTCCATGTCCTCGCCCATCGATCCCTTGGTGAAGCCGCCAACCGCCACCACTTCGGCGCGGCGGAACACGCCGAAGGCGCCGGACACCAGCATCAACGTGTTGATGCGGCTCCAGGCCAGCCGTGCCATAAGGAAGGCCCGCAGATATTCGACCACTTGGAACAGTGCCAGCAACCGGCTGGGCAGGCGGATCTCGCGCACCCTGCCCGCTTCGATCCTCGATCCGTTGGCGATGCGGATCGTGCCGCCGACGGCGATGGTGCGCTCGGGATCGTCGATGAAGGGCTGGGCCGCGCGCATCAGTGCGTCGGGCTCGAGGATGGAGTCGCCGTCGATCACACAAAAGAGAGGCGCGCGGCAGACATTGACGCCGGCATTCTGGGCATCGGCCTTGCCGCCATTTTCCTTGTCGACCACGAACAGCCGTTCTGTCATCGGCGAGGAATAGAGGCCGCGGATCGGCTTGTGTGTCAGGGCCTCCTCATAGGGTCGGTGGAATTTCACCAGTTTGAAGCCTTCGATAAGGCGCTGCAGAGTCTGATCCTTCGAGCCGTCGTTGATGACGATGACCTCGAAATTCGGATATTCGAGCGCCAGCATCGAGTGCACGCTCTCGACCACATTCACTTCCTCATTGTAGGCGGGCACCAGCAGCGCGATCGGCGGCGCTACGTCGCCATAGCGGTGCCACAGCAGAGCCGAACGCGCGACCGGCGGGCGCTTGGACAGGGCGTAGGCGGCGATGATGAGCTGCAGCAGGTAGATCGCCGTCTGCGCCAGCCCCGCCCCGATGATGAACCAGGACAGGATGGAGGCCCCCAGAACGATCTCTTGGCTCCAGTCGAACATCAGGTGGCTGGCCCCTCGGCGAGGATCAGCGAGGCCGTGCGCTGCCTGCGCGAGACGTCGCTGGCGGCGATCTCGCGCAGCACCTGCTCTCCCTTCTGGCCGAACGAGCGGAGCGCGTTGGCAGCGGCGTAGCGCACAGTCCATGCCTCGTCGTCCATAAGCTGCGCGAGGGGCGCGGCGAGTTCAGACAGGCCGAGGCGGCCCGCCGCGTCGGCAGCGTCGGCGCGTACATCCCAGCCGCCATTTTCCATCGCCTTGATCAGGATGGCCGGCGCATTGGCATGTCCGGTCAGGCCGAGTGCCCGCAATGCGGCTGCGGTAACCTCCGGCGACGGATCGCCGGCCGCGCGGGCAAAGAACTCACCAAACCGGAACCCGCCGTTGCGGG
>NZ_RZQY01000552.1:0-4158 GCF_003998575.1 Mesorhizobium sp. M7A.F.Ca.CA.001.10.2.1
GTCCATGGGCCGGCCTGCTCGACCAGGCGGGCAAGTTCTGCCGCGGTGCCGCGCAGGGCTCGGGTCAGGATCCCGGCGTCGGCATTGCCGGACCAGCCTTCGGCAATACGGTCGCCCCTGGTGAAGGCAGCGAGATTGAAGGCAGCACCCTTGCTGACGGGATAGGCCACCATATGGAAGCCGGGATGCAGGAAGGTGGTGACGCAATTGGTTACACCGATCGCGGCAAAGGCTTGTCCGGCAGCGCTTTCGGCGGCAATGGTCGCGCGCCAGGCCAGTTCGCCGGAGAAATGGTTTCTTGGCAAAGCCGCCCTTTTGGCCGAATCGACAAGTGCGCGCACCGACGACCAGACACCATCGGCTCCGATCAGCAGGAAGCCCTCAGCCTTGATGGTTTTGCCGTCGATCTCGGCCGTCGCGGTGATGCCATGGGGGCCGGTGGCAGCGCTGCTGACGCGGGCGCCGGTGGTAAGATGGATATCCGGTATCTGGGAAACCCGTGCCATCAGCGCGCTCTGCAGATCAGCCCTGTGAGCGACGAGATAGGGCGCCTGCCAGCGCGTTTCGGCGGCTTGCCCCAGCGGCACCCGCGCCAGTTCGCGCAAGGTCGCGGCCTCCTTCAACACCACGGCTTCCGGCCGCACCGTTGCCGGCAGCAGCTTGTCGAGTACGCCAAGCTGGCGAAGGATACGTGTCGCGTTGGGAGAGAGCTGGATGCCGGCGCCGGCAGCTTCCAGGCGCTGCGCCTGTTCGAACACCCGAACAGGGTAGCCGCGGTCGGCGAATGCAAGCGCTGCGGTCAATCCGGCGACACCCGCCCCGGCGATGACAATTTGCCGGGATCGCGTGTCGGTCATCGGGCTGGTCGCGAAAGACTCAGGCGGCCTGATCGATGTAGATGCAGCCGGCCGGCAGCGTCTCGGTCGCCTTCAGCTTCGGAGAATAGCGGTAGAGCGTCGAGCAATAGGGGCAGACTTTTTCGTTGTCGTCGCCCATGTCCAGAAACACATGCGGGTGGTCGAAAGGCGGATTGGCGCCCGTGCACATGAATTCCTTCACGCCGATGTCGATTGCCTGATAGCCCGCATCGTTCTGAAAATGGGGAATGGAACCGCCTGCCATCGTCGTCTCCTTAACGCAGTCTCGTCTGCATCTGGATCATATCAGGCCTCTTTGCAAGTTCGATGAAATGAAACTGTCGCAAAAGCCTGTCAGAGGATAAGTTAAGCCGGTTAACGCATGGCCCCGAAGACCGACATCGGTTTTCGGCAAGGACCATGCGTCGCCTTGGAGTGGCAGAGCGTCCTTTGCGCGTCCTGAATGACGCACGACGCTTTAGCTGGCTGACGGTGTGGAAGAGCGGGAATCATGAACGAACTGAAGCCGGTGCAGAACGAATTCGTGGATGTCGAGGTGGCCCGCCCGGAGGGCGGCAATCCGGACCGGTTTGTCAACCGCGAGTTTTCCTGGCTGCAGTTCAACCGGCGCGTCCTCGAGGAGTCGCTGAACCTCAATCATCCGCTGCTGGAGCGCGTCCGCTTCCTGTCGATCTCGGCCGCCAATCTCGACGAGTTCTTCATGGTCCGCGTTGCCGGTCTTGCCGGCCAGGTACGAGAAGGCATTACGCTGAAGAGCCCTGACGGCCGCACCCCCGAACAGCAGCTCGAACAGTTGCTGCGTGAGGTCGAGCGGCTGCAGGAAGACCAGCAGAAGAGCCTTTCGGCGCTTACCGTGCTGCTCAACAAGGAAGGCATCGAGAGCATCACCCGCGATGCGCTGACCAAGGACGAGAAAATCTGGCTGGAAGACCATTTCCAGGAACAGGTTTTCCCGGTGCTCACCCCGCTGTCGATCGATCCGGCGCACCCGTTCCCGTTCATTCCCAATCTCGGCTTCTCGATGGCGCTGCAATTGCGCCATCGCAAGAATGGTGAGGAGATGAGCGCGCTGCTGCGCCTGCCGGTGGCGCTGAAGCGCTTCATCCGCCTGCCGGACCGCAAGCATCATGTCCGCTTCATCCCGCTGGAAGAGGCGGTCGGCCTCTATATCGGCAAGCTCTTCCCCGGCTATGAGGTCAAGGGCTCCGGCACGTTTCGCATCATTCGCGATAGCGATATCGAGGTCGAGGAGGAGTCCGAGGACCTCGTGCGCCTGTTCGAAACGGCGCTGAAGCGGCGGCGGCGCGGTTCGGTGATCCGCATCGAATTCGACAGGCTGATGCCTGGCGAATTGCGCGACTTCGTGGCAGGCGAGCTTGGCGTGTCGTCGAGCCGCATCAGCGTGCTCACCGGGCCGCTGGCGCTCAGCCAGATTTCCGAGATCGTCGCCGTCCCTCGCGACGACCTGAAATTCATGCCCTACAATCCGCGTTTTCCCGAGCGTATCCGCGAGCATGGCGGCGATTGTTTCGCCGCCATCCGCGAGAAGGACATCGTCGTCCATCACCCCTACGAATCGTTTGACGTCGTGGTGCAGTTCCTGCGCCAGGCGATGGCCGATCCGGAAGTGGTGGCGATCAAGCAGACGCTTTACCGCACCTCCAATGACAGCCCGATCGTGCGTGCGCTGGTCGACGCGGCCGAGGCCGGCAAGTCGGTCACCGCGCTGGTCGAGCTCAAGGCGCGTTTCGACGAAGAAGCCAACATTCGCTGGGCGCGCGATCTGGAGCGTGCCGGCGTGCAGGTCGTGTTCGGCTTTCTCGAGCTGAAAACCCATTCGAAAATGTCGCTGGTGGTGCGGCGCGAGGACGGCAAGCTGCGCAACTACGTGCACCTCGGCACCGGCAACTACCATCCGGTAACGGCGCGCATCTACACCGACCTGTCCTTCTTCACCACCGATCCGACGATTGCCCGCGATGTCGCCCAGCTGTTCAATTTCATCACCGGCTATGCCGAGCCGACCGACGAAATGCGGCTTGCGATCTCGCCGTTCACGCTGAGAAGCCGCATCCTGAAGCACATTGCCGACGAGATTGCCTACGCGGTGCAGGGGAAACCGGCGCGCATCTGGATGAAGATGAACGCACTCGTCGATCCGATTATCATCGACGCGCTCTACGATGCCAGCCGGGCCGGCGTCGAGGTCGACCTGGTCGTGCGCGGCATCTGCTGCCTGAGGCCGCAGGTTCCGGGCCTGTCGGAAAACATCCGCGTAAAATCGATCGTCGGCCGTTTTCTCGAGCACAGCCGCATCTATTGTTTCGGCAACGGTCACGGCCTGCCGTCGGACGAGGCGATCGTCTACATCTCCTCGGCCGATCTGATGCCGCGCAATCTCGACCGCCGCGTCGAAACCATGGTGCCGATCACGAATCCAACTGTGCACGAACAGATCCTTGGCCAGATCATGCTGGGCAACATCATGGACAATCAGCAAAGTTTCGACGTATTGGCTGATGGAACCTCCCGGCGCGTCGTGCTGGAGGAGGGCGAGGAACCGTTCAACGCGCAGGAATATTTCATGACCAATCCGAGCCTGTCGGGACGGGGTGACGCGCTGAAGTCGCATGCGCCCAAGCGCATTGCGCAGTTCAAGCGCCGCAAGAAGAACGCTGCAGCGTCCGGCTGATGCTGTCTGATTCCCAGGGCCGGCTGCAGGACCGCCGACCGCTGTCCATCATCGACATCGGATCGAACTCGATCCGCCTCGTCGTCTATGAGGGGCTGGCGCGCTCGCCGACCATGCTGTTCAACGAAAAGATGCTGGCCGGTCTCGGCCGGGGCATCGTTTCGACCGGCAAGCTCGACCCCGAGGCGGTGACGCGCTCGATGGAAGAGTTCCGTCGCTTTCGCGCGCTTTCCGACCAGGCCGGCGCCGAGCAGATGTATGTGCTGGCCACCGCCGCGGCCCGCGAGGCGGTCAATGGCCCTGATTTCATCCACCGCGCCGAGGAGGTGCTGAAGACCGAGATCCGTGTCATCAGCGGCCGTCAGGAAGCGTATTATTCGGCGCTCGGCGTCATTTCCGGCTTCCATCCGGCCGACGGCATCGCCGGCGATCTGGGCGGCGGCAGCCTCGAACTGGTCGACGTCGCCGGCGAAGCGATCGGCGACGGCATCACACTGCCGCTGGGCGGCTTGCGCCTGCAGGACATGGCGAAGAACTCGCTGACCCAGGCGGCGAAGATCGCGCGTGACGAACTGGCGAAGGCCAAGC
>NZ_RZQY01000553.1:0-4155 GCF_003998575.1 Mesorhizobium sp. M7A.F.Ca.CA.001.10.2.1
GCGCAGGCGCGGGCACGGCTTTTGCAGCTTCGGCAGGGGACGAAGCCTGGGGAGCGACCGGAATGACGGCAGGCCACGGCGATGACCTTCCTCGCGCCGTAGATGGGCACGCCGTTGGCGGATCGGCTCGCCACATTCCGGTCCTCCTTGCCGAGGTGCTCGAAGCGTTGGCGCCGGCGCAGGGCGACCTCATCATCGACGGCACGTTCGGCGCCGGCGGCTACACCAGGCCCATTCTGGCGACGGGCGCTTCCGTGGTGGCGATCGACCGCGATCCGGATGCCATTGCGGCCGGGCGCGATCTGGAAGTGCAATCGGGCGGTCGGCTGCGCCTGGTGCACGCGCCGTTCTCGACGCTGGATGAACATGTCGAGAGCGCCGACGGGATCGTGCTCGACATCGGCGTGTCCTCTATGCAGCTCGACCAGGCGGAGCGCGGGTTTTCGTTCCGCGCCGACGGGCCGCTCGACATGCGCATGGCGCAATCGGGCCTTAGCGCCGCCGACGTCGTCAATTCCTTCAAGCCGGGCGATCTTGCCCGCATCTTCGGCTTCCTCGGCGAGGAGCGTCATGCCGGGCGCATCGCCCGCATGATCGAGGCTCGCCGTGAAAAGCGCCCGTTCGAGCGCACGCTGGAACTGGCCGACGCCATCGAGACGCATATCGGCCGTGCGCCGAAGGACAAGATCCATCCGGCTACGCGCGTGTTCCAGGCGCTGCGCATCTTCGTCAATGACGAGCTTGGCGAACTGGCCAAGGCCCTGTTCGCGGCCGAGCGCACGCTGAAGCCGGGCGGACGGCTCGCCGTGGTCACCTTCCATTCGCTGGAAGACCGCATCGTCAAGCGTTTCATCGCCGACCGGGCCGATGTCGCGACCGGCTCGCGGCATTTGCCCGAGGCGCATGCCCGCACCGCGACGTTCCGCAAGGCGGGTGGCGGCGTGACTGCCGGCGACGCCGAGGTGGCGGCCAATCCGCGCGCCCGTTCGGCTAGGCTGCGCGCGGCAATCCGCACGGATGCGCCAGCGCGCAGCAGCGATTTTTCGATTTTCGGCCTTCCAAAGCTTCCCGGCCCAACACTTCCTGGCACAGGCCGGCCGGGGGAGAGGTAGCTAAGTGTTTCGTACCAGCGACATTGTCCTGATCGCCGTCATGGTTGCGGTCGCGGCCCTTACCTACAAGGCCAAGCGCGAGGCCGAGGAACAATTGGCCGCGGTGCAGAAGATCCATGCGCAGATACGCTATGAGGAGGACACGATCGACCTGCTCAAGGCCGACTGGAGCCTGCTTACCCAGCCGTCGCGGCTGCAGAAGCTCGCCGAACTCTACAAGTCGCAGCTCGAACTCGAGCCGGTCAGCGCTCGCCAGATCGGCGGCATCGGCGACCTGCCGGCCAAATCCCTTGACATCCAGGACATCCTGTCGGGACGCCAGGGCGGCATGGCCGACAATTCCGACCAAGCGCCTTCGGACAGTAAGGATCCCGTCGTGACCGGAGGCATCGCCCAATGATCGGCAAACTGCTGAAGCGTCGCGCCAGGACGAGTGAAGATGGATCGATCGTGGTCGAGGGCGCCCGCAAGGCGACCGGCGGCAAGGGCAGGACGCGCATCGTCATGACCATGGCGGTGTTCTTCGGTATCTTCTCGACCATATCAGGGCGGCTGGTCTACCTCGGCTTCCAGACCCCCGACATGTCGGGCGGTCCGCAGAGCCGGGTGACGGCATCGCGGCCCGACATCGTCGACCGCAACGGCGAAGTGCTGGCCACGGATATCAAGACAGCGTCGCTGTTTGCAGAACCACGCCGGATTGTCGACGCCGACGAGGCGATCGAGAAGCTGTCGACGGTGCTTCCGGACATCGACTATGAGCAGACCTACCACAAGCTGAAGAGCGGCGCCGGTTTCGTCTGGCTGCAGCGGCAGCTGACGCCCAAGCAACAGTCCGACATCATGCAACTCGGCATTCCCGGTTTCGGCTTCCGTACCGAAAAGCGCCGCTTCTATCCGAGCGGCGAGACCTCGTCCTACATTGTCGGCCTCACCAACATCGACAACCAGGGCATCTCCGGAATGGAGAAATATGTCGACGAGCAAGGCTTGAGCGACCTGCAGGCATCGGGCCTTGCCATTGCCAAGGATCTCAAGCCGGTAAAGCTTTCGATCGATCTGCGCGTGCAGCATGTGGTGCGCGACGAGATCGCCGCCGGCCTGGAGCGCTATCGTGCCATGGGCGCCGGCGCCGTCGTGCTCAACGTCAAGACCGGCGAAGTGGTGGCCATGGCCTCGGTGCCGGATTTCGATCCGAACAATCCCTACAATGCACAGGACAAGGACCGGCTGAATCGCATGTCGGCGGGCCTCTACGAGATGGGCTCGACCTTCAAGAGCTTCACCTCAGCCATGGCGCTCGATTCCGGCAAGGCGACGATGGCGAGCCGCTTCGATGCTTCGCATCCAATCCGCGTCGGCCATCAGGCCATTCACGATTTCCACGGCAAGAACCGTGTGCTGTCGTTGCCGGAGGTGTTCCTCTATTCGTCCAACATCGGGTCGGCCAGGGAAGCCGAGATGGTCGGCATCGAGGGCCATCGCGAATTCCTGCATCGCCTTGGCCTTCTGGACAGGATGCAGACCGAATTGCCGGAGACTGCCCGTCCGACTGAACCGAAGGTCTGGAAACAGGTCAATTCATTCACCATCGCCTTCGGCCATGGCGTGTCGACGACGCCGCTGCAAGCGGCTGTGGGCTGCGCGGCGTTGATGAATGGCGGCTTCCTGATGAACCCTACCTTTTTGGTGCGCACGCAGGCGGAAGCGATGGCCACCGCCAAGAAAGTGGTGAGCGAAAAGACCGTCGAAGGCATGCGCTACCTCTATTCGCTCAATGCCGAGAAGGGCTCTGCCCGAAACGCCAGAGTCCCCGGCTACCGCGTTGGTGGCAAGACCGGAACGGCCGAGAAGGTCGTCAATGGCCGCTACTCCAAGGACTTGAATTTCAACACTTTCGTCGCCGCCTTCCCGATGGACGATCCGCAGTATCTGGTGTTTACCATTGCCGATGCCCCGCACCCGGAAAAGCCTGGCATGACGGATGTCGCGGCCGCAAATGCGGGGGTCATGGCCGGCAATATCATCAGGCGTTCAGCTGCCATGCTTGGCGTGAAGCCAGATTTCAGCCATGAAAATGGTGCAACGCTGGTTTCCTATCAGTGATTCTTAGGGCGCGCCGGCAACAGCGCGCTATTTTGTTGCGGTGAACGGGACTCGATGAAGCTCAGAGATCTAGCCGGTATCCTGCCCGTCGAGGGAATAGCTTCCGTCGATCTGGAGGTTACAGGGATTTCTTCGGATTCCCGTCAGGTAAAAGCGGGTGTTGTCTTCTTTGCGCTCGCGGGAACCAAGGCCGACGGTGCCGTTTATGCCGCCGACGCCGCCGCGCGCGGTGCGGCCGCGATCGTAGCGGGCAAGGGCAGCACCATTGCCGGGCTGTCGGTCCCGGTATTGGCAGTCGACGATCCGCGCCTGGCGTTGGCGCTGAGTGCGGCCCGCTATTTCGGCAAGCAGCCTGAGATAATGGTCGCGGTGACCGGCACCAGCGGCAAGACTTCGGTCGCGGCTTTCACCAGGCAGATCTGGGAGCAGTCCGGTTATGCCGCCGCTTCGATCGGCACCACTGGCGTGGTGGCGCCTGGGCGCAACGACTATGGCTCGCTGACGACACCCGATCCGGTCGCCCTGCATCAATTGCTGCGGGAATTGGCGGATGCCGGCGTTACCCACGCTTCGATGGAGGCTTCCAGCCATGGGCTCGACCAGCGCCGTCTGGACGGTGTGAAGCTGGCGGCCGGCGGCTTCACCAATCTCGGCCGCGATCATATGGACTATCATCCGACCATCGAGGACTATCACCGCGCCAAACTGCGTCTGTTCGATGCGCTGCTGCCGAAAGGCGCACCGGCCGTCATCTTCGCCGACGATCCATGGTCGGCACCGACGATTCAGGCGGCGCGGGCCGCCGGGCTCGAAGTGCTGACGGTCGGCCGCCATGGCGATTTCCTCAGGCTGAAGCGGGTCGAGCACGAGCGCCACCGCCAGCGGGCCGAGGTCGAGGCCGATGGCGTGCTCTACGAGATCGACCTGCCGCTGGCGG
>NZ_RZQY01000554.1:0-4153 GCF_003998575.1 Mesorhizobium sp. M7A.F.Ca.CA.001.10.2.1
GATAAATACCGCGTGATCAGGATTTCCATCGATGCCATGGGCGGCGATCACGGACCAGCCGTGGTCATACCAGCGCTCATGACGGTCGCGACCCGTCGTCCCGACATCCGCTTCGTCATCTTCGGGCGTGAGGAAGTCGTGCGCCCCGAACTTGCCAAATTTCCCAAGCTCGCCGAGATCAGCGAATTCTTCCATTGCGAAGTTGCGGTCAGGATGGACGACAAGCCGAGCCAGGCGCTGCGCCACGGCCGCTGGAAGTCATCGATGTGGAAGGCCGTCGAAGCGGTCAAGGCCGGCACAGCCGACGCCTGCATTTCCGCCGGCAACACCGGCGCGCTGATGGCGATGTCGAAATTTTGCCTGCGCACCATGGCCACCATCGATCGCCCAGCAATCGCAGCCCTTTGGCCAACATTGCGCGGCGAAAGCGTGGTGCTGGACGTCGGTGCGACCATTGGAGCCGATGCGCAACAGCTCATTGATTTTGCCATTCTCGGCACCGGCATGGCGCGCTCGGTCTTCGGCATAGCCCGGCCCAGCGTCGGCCTGCTCAATGTCGGCGTCGAGGAGATCAAGGGCCAGGAAGAGGTCAAGGAGGCCGGGCGCATGCTGCGCGAAGCCAACATGGCCTCGATGAACTATCACGGTTTCGTCGAGGGTGACGATATCGGCAAGGGCGTGGTCGACGTCGTCGTCACCGAAGGCTTTGCCGGCAACATCGCGCTGAAGACGGCGGAAGGCACGGTGCGCCAGATCGGTGGCTATCTGCGCGCGGCGATGAGCCGGACTCTGATGGCCAGGATCGGCTACATCTTCGCCAAGGGCGCCTTCGATCGCCTGCGCGAAAAGATGGATGTCGGCCGGTCCAACGGTGGCGTTTTCCTGGGGTTGAGCGGCATCGTCGTCAAAAGCCATGGCGGTGCTGATTCTGATGGGTTCGCCGCCGCGATCGAACTCGGCTATGACATGGTCCGCAACAACCTCCTCGACCGCATCGAGGCCGATCTGGACCTGTTTCATGCGCGCAACCCGCGTGCCCTGTCATCTAGGAAATCCGACGTCGTCACCGACGCAAAGGAATAGGAAAGAACTTTGATCAGATCAGTCGTGCGCGGCACGGGCGCCGCGCTGCCCCGCCGAATCATGAAGAATGCCGATTTCGAAGGCATGGTCGAGACCTCCGATGAGTGGATCGCCCAGCGTACCGGTATTCGCCAGCGCCATATCGCTGGTGACGACGAGACCACGGCTTCGCTGGGGGAAGCAGCGGCACGTGCCGCACTTGCCAATGCCGGCCTCACGCCAGTCGACATCGATCTGATCGTGCTGGCGACCTCGACGCCCAACAACACATTCCCGGCCACTGCCGTCGAGATCCAAAACCGGCTCGGCATGCATCACGGCTTTGCCTTCGACCTGCAGGCGGTCTGTTCGGGCTTCGTCTATGCCGTGACCACCGCCGATCTCTACATCCGCGGCGGCCTGGCCAAGCGTGTCCTGGTGATCGGTTCGGAAACATTCTCGCGCATCCTCGATTGGAGCGACCGCTCGACCTGTGTGCTGTTCGGCGACGGCGCCGGTGCCATGATCCTGGAAGCAGGCGAGGGGACGGGCGCGATCGCCGACCATGGCGTTCTGGCGGCCAGCCTGCGCTCCGACGGCACGCACAAGGACAAGCTTTTCGTCGACGGCGGGCCGTCGACCACGGGTACGGTCGGCCACCTCCGGATGGAGGGCCGCGAAGTCTTCAAGCATGCGGTCGGCATGATCACCGACGTGATCGAGGCGACGTTCGCGCAAGCGGGTATCTCAGCCGATGATCTCGACTGGTTCGTGCCCCACCAGGCCAATAAACGAATTATTGACGCTTCCGCCAAGAAGCTCGGGATAGCTGAGCAAAAGGTGGTGGTTACGGTCGATTTGCACGGTAACACCTCGGCTGCTTCCGTGCCGTTGGCGCTGTCGGTGGCCGTCGCCGACGGCCGCATCAAGAAGGGCGATCTCGTCCTCCTGGAAGCGATGGGCGGTGGCTTCACCTGGGGCGCTGTCCTGGTTCGCTGGTAAGTGCCGAACGGTCCAGTTTCGGTCCTTGACCTTGACGGATCAATTACTTAGGCTCTGCCGTTGTTGTGCCGAATTTTATGTTTTGAGCTGATGGGACGGTCGCATGGGGGGAAAGACACTTACGCGCGCCGACCTTGCCGAGGCAGTTTACCGGAAGGTCGGCCTGTCGCGCACTGAATCGGCCGAACTCGTCGAAGCGGTGCTGGATGAAATCTGCGAAGCCATCGTGCGCGGCGAAACGGTGAAGCTGTCGTCCTTCGCGACATTCCACGTCCGCTCCAAGAACGAACGCATCGGCCGCAATCCCAAGACCGGCGAGGAAGTGCCGATCCTGCCGCGTCGGGTGATGACCTTCAAGTCGTCGAATGTGCTGAAGAGCCGTATCTTGCGCTCCCATCAGAGCGGCAAGGCCAAAAGCGGCAAGTAGTCCTACTGCGCGGTTGAAAACCGTCGCCGCCATGACGCCGGGCTTGAATATTGCTTCATAAACCGCTGAAATAAGCCCCGATTCGGCAGGTAGGCCGGATCATCGTCCAGCGTGAGGATTCGCCCATGGACAAGAGCCCCGACGCCTTTCGTACCATCAGCGAGGTCGCCGAAGATCTCGATCTGCCGCAGCATGTGCTGCGCTTCTGGGAAACGCGTTTCAACCAGATCAAGCCGATGAAGCGCGGCGGCGGCCGTCGTTACTACCGGCCGCAGGATGTCGAGCTGATCAAGGGCATCCGCCACATGCTCTACGACCAGGGCTACACCATCAAGGGCGTGCAGAAGCTGTTGCGCGAGAACGGCAACCATTTCCTGGTTGCCATCGGCAATGGCGACATGGCCGCCGTAGAGGCGATCTCGCAGCGAAAGCAGGCCGATCAGGTGCCGCTGACGCCTGCGGCCCAGCCGCGCGGCATGGACGACGAACTGGTTGGCCAGCCCCGCGTCAAACCCAGCCGCCGCTTTTTCGGCCTGGGCAAGAGCGACGAGGAGGGTCCGGTGCAGCCGGATGCGTCGAAACTCTCGCGCGACAACAGGGCCTTGCTGCAGGAGGCGCTGTTCGACCTCCTGGAATGCAAGCGCCTGCTTGACCAGGTGCGCTGACCGCGGCCCGACGCGGCATCGACAGTTCGAAAGCCGGAACCCGTCTTCCGGTGAGGCGTTACGCTTCCTTCTGCAAGTGAAGGAAACATACCAATGGCATCATTTTCGACCCTCTCCGACATCGATCTCGACAGGCAGGTCGCGGCTCTTACCAAGGAACTGGCCAGCTTGAAGAGGGCCGTGGCAAGGCGAGGCGGCGCGTATTACGAGGACGGTCGCGATGCCGCGCTGGACACCTATTCCGATCTTGCCGGGCGCCTGCGCGACGCCATGCCGGCAATCCGTAAACAGGGCAGGGTGATCGAGAGGTCGGCCCGCGACCATCCGGCGGCTGCCGCGGCGGTAGGCCTTGTGGTGCTCGGTCTTGTCGCCAGTCTGCTGTTCAGCCGGCGCTGAATTCTAAAACCCAATCCCAGGGATAAGAAGCAAGAAGTGACAGCTCGCCTCAGGGCGATCCGTTTATTTTCCTTGCGGTCGGCTATGTCTGTCGTCGCTCCGGCATCTGGCGAGGAGCGCGTCGGCGGGCGCCCCGCATCTCTGTGCGGCCGGCGCAGGAATGCGGATTGGTCGAGCCGCCGGAGCCGCTCAATTTCGCCGGCGAACGCCGGATTGGTGGTCGTGCAATAGCCAGCGCCGGGATAGACGACGATCTCACCGGCGTAGGGGGGCTGGACTTGCGTGAACAGTCTTCCGCGATCGAGCCTCGCGGGGCCGAGAAGACCGGCCTTGGACAAGAAGCCAAGGCCGGTCTTCTCGGTGGCGGTCTGCGGAGCTTAGGCCTTGTTTCCGATCACATGGTGGTGGTGGCGGTGATGATGGTGGTGGCGGACATGGTGGCGATGATGATGGTGGTGACGATGATGCTTGGCCATCGGGGCCGCATCCGCGCTCGTCGCGCCGATGACGGGCACCGTGAAAGCCAATGCAACTGCAAGCCCGAGGGCCGAGAGGAGGGACTTCTTCATGGATGGTTTCCTTTTGTTTCGCGGGCGCATAT
>NZ_RZQY01000555.1:0-4137 GCF_003998575.1 Mesorhizobium sp. M7A.F.Ca.CA.001.10.2.1
ACCGCGACCTGACCTTGTGCCGTCCATCCAAGGAAACTGAGCAAGCGGGTCCTGCAGGATCTTGACGGATCTTGCGAAGCCGGCGACGGCATCGCGCGCCACCGTCAGCGGAACCTGGCCGTCGTGAGCACGCTGGCAGGCTCGAAAGGCCGTCTCGAAAATCGGACCCCGCCGTTCCCTTGGCCACTCGTCAAAGAAGTCGAACGCGTCGTCGAGGCACCCTATTTCTTGAATGAACTCGCCATTCTTGACCAGGACCGGTTGGTCGAACGTCCTGTCACTCATGTAATCCTCCATTCGGCACGGTGGGTTGTTGTGGTTCGGGAAATCATGCGATTGCATGCTCCGGCTCGGCCAACATGCCGCCACCTCCACGCCCGGGCGGCACCGTTGCAAAGGCCGGGATTGGCGGCGGATCATCGTCGTCATCTCGCCAGGGGTGCCGCATCCAACCGAGACGGCTCTTCCTGCGGCGCCGGTCGAAAGACAGGCTGACGGCTGACGGCAACATTGAAAAACGCGGTTCCCGCCCGGATTCGTCCAGGAGGTGGAGCGCGCGGAGTATGTCACTGACTTCAACGATGGCGCCGTTGTCCAATTGCCGCAACGCGGGATTGTCAGGAACCGCATGAACGTCGGAAGCCCAGAAAGCGAGCAAAGCCCGCTTTGCACCGATCGTCATCGTCTCCTCGTTCAGCACATCATCCGGCGTCCGCAACTCAGCGGATTCCGCGGCAAGATATTTCGGTTCAGGTTGGTGAAAACTGTAGGCTTCGGTTCTCATCTCCATTCTCCGCGAACTGTGCCTCCCGGCCGAACCGGGAGGCGGACCGTAGATCCAGGTTCCAGGAATCAGGCGACCTCGCGCTGGGGCTCCGCATCCGAATCGATCAACTGCTTCTTGCCGGGTTGCTCGAGCGAAACCGCTTTGGCTTCGGACCCTATCTCAATGCGCCGAGGCTTGAGTTCCTCGGGCACTTCGCGGATCAGGTCCACCGACAGCAAGCCATTCTCGAGGTTGGCCGCCTTGACCTTTACATGGTCGGCAAGTTTGAACACCTGCTTGAAGTTGCCCGTCGCCAAGCCGCGATGAAGGACCTCCCGATTTTCCTGGTCGGGTTTCCTTTGGCCGATGACAGACAATTCGGGGCCGTTTTGCATGAGTTCGACCTCATCGAGAGCGAAGCCGGCGATAGCCATCGTAATGCGATAGTCGTTCTCGCCAATCTTCTCGATATTGTAGGGAGGCCAGTCAGAGCGCACGCTTTTTTCGAGCATATCGAAGAGACGGTCGAAGCCGACCGTTGTGCGGTAAAGAGGGGTATAATCAGAACTTCTCATAGCCATATCCTCCGTGAAGCAACATGGGTTACGAGGCTGTCGCAGCGCCGCTGCGACGCCAGTATGTCGAGCCGAAGCCTCGACGGAAAACGATCTGGTAATCGTGTTTTTTTCCTTCAAGAGGGACGTCAAAAATATTTTTGGCCGGCAGGCAGGTGCCCAAGGCGCTGCCTTGCGTGCTGCTGGCCACTGCGCGATGTTGACGCCAGGGGTGGAGCGAATCATGCGAAAAATTTTGATGTCCGGACTGCTGCTCGCGGTGGCCTTTTCCGCGAACCCGGCCCGCGCGCTGGACAGCAGCGGCACGCCTGTCGTCGTGACACCTCTTGCGTCGCGCACGACGACCGCGTCCGGCCAACCGATCACGTTGCCGCAGAAGAGCGTGCAGGTGCTGGTCTCGACCTACGACATCGCGTCGGGCGCGACCTTGCCGGTCCACAGGCACCCCTTTCCGCGCTACGCCTATGTCCAGGCCGGCACGCTGAAGGTCACCAATGTCGAGACCGGCATCAGCAACACCTACAAGGCTGGCGATTTCATCATCGAAATGATCGGCCAGTGGCATCAGGCCACCAATATCGGGGATGTCGAGGTGAAGCTTCTTGTGATCGATCAGGTCGAGCAAGGCGCGAAGAATACGGAATTGCGCCAATAACCGCTAAGTCCGTGCCCGAAGGCGGAAGGCTGTTCGCGCTTTCGCTGCGACCGGCCCGGTGCTAGGGCTGGCGGGAAATCATGGACTGGATCGCCCCTTGACCAAAGCTCTCCGCCTTCCGCTGATCGAAATCTGTGTCGAAGGCATTGACGGCCTTCTCGCGGCGCAAGCCGCCGGCGCCGACCGGGTCGAACTATGCGCCAGCCTCATCGAAGGCGGTATCACGCCGAGCCTCGGCACGGTCCGCGCCGCCCTCGAGCAGGCAAGTGTGCCGTTTCACGTCATGGTGCGGCCACGCGGCGGCGATTTTCTCTACAGTGAGACCGAATATGCCTCGATGCTGGCCGATGTCTCGGCATTGCGCGAACTCGGCGTGCCCGGCGTGGTGTTTGGCTGCCTGAACGCCGATGGCACCATGGACGAGGCGCGCATGAGCGAACTGACGCAGGCGGCCGGCCCCTTGAACGTCACCTGTCATCGCGCCTTCGACATGACGCGCGACCCGGCCGAGGCGCTCGAATCGCTGATCCGCAGCAAGGTCGGCCGCGTGCTGACCAGCGGCCAGCGTGACACTGCTATCGAAGGCTTGCCGCTGTTGGCGGATCTGGTGCGGCAGGCCGGCGAGCGCATCGTCATCCTCGGCTGCGGCGGACTGGATTTGCACAACATTGCCGAAGTGCGCAGCAAAACCGGCCTGTCCGAAATGCATTTTGCCGCCCTCAAGGATGTGCCGAGTGCCATGGACTACCGCAATCCCCATGTCGGCATGGGTGGTTCCGATCTCGATCGCGAATACCGCAACACGCTCACCGACACATCACTGGTGGCGGCAACGATCGCGGCAGCCAAGGCATGACCTCGACCCCTGCCCCGATAGCCCGTGTATCGGCCGCAGACGAAGCGGCGATCCTGGCGCTCAACAACGAGCATGCCGCAGAACTGTCGTGGCTGGAGGCTGAGCGGCTGTCCTTCCTGCTTGGCGAAGCGTTTTACACCAGGCGCATCGGCGATCTCGAAGCCTTCATCATGACCTTCGACCAGGACGCCCGCTACGACAGCCCGAATTTCCTCTGGTTTCGCGAACGCTACGAGCGCTTCGTCTATGTCGACCGGGTTGTCGTGGCGGCGCACGCGCGCGGCCGAGGCCATGCCCGCCGGCTCTATCAGGATCTGTTCGGCCATGTTGAGCGCGCCGGCTACAATCTGGTCACCTGCGAAGTCAACACCGACCCGCCGAACCCTGCCTCGGATGTCTTTCACGCCGCCCTTGGCTTCACTGAGGCCGGCGACGCAGTGATCCATGGCGGTAAGAAAGCAGTGCGCTATTACGTCAGATCGCTGCAGGCATAGAGAGGGCGGGCGCGCCGCAAGACGGCCTGAACGCCCTGTTGCTCACCAGTTGCGGTTGAGCCATTCGCGCGCCGGGCGCTCGATGAGGTAGTAGCTGCAGGCCGCACAAGCGAAGACTGCGGCTAGCATCGGCATCGGCATGACGCCTTGCTCATAGACGAATTTGTAGAACGGCTGCTGCCACAGATAGAGCGAGTACGACCACAGACCCAGCGTCGCCATCGGCCAGGAGGACAGCAATCCGGAAATATACCGTGGGCTGAAATCGAGTGCGTTGACGGCCAGAGCCAGCAGCGGCACCGCGAAGAGATAGTGGATCGGCGTCGGCACCTGATCCAGGAACAGGACAACGGCACAGAACGTCGCCACCAGGGCCACATGCTTGCCTCTCAAAAACGCCGGCAGCATGCCGTCGGCCTTCAGCAGGCAGATCGAAGCCGACAGCAGGATCGACGCGATGTGCACGTCGGTGCGCCAATAGGTGGTTTCGTAGTCCATCCCGAAGACCCAGTACGAAACCGCGCCATTGGCCATGGCCAGCAAGGCCAGCGCCAGGAGCAGCACAACCACGCGAGAGCGACTTGAGACGATGACGCTGATCAGCGCCAGGATGATGTAGGCGTGCTCCTCGATGCAGAGCGACCAGATATGGTCGAGCGCCCCTGCCCGCGTCACGAGAATGCCGGCATAGTTGTAGGTGAATGTCAGCGCCGTCAGCGCCGCCTTCCATTTGAAGGCGATGAATGTGCCGGACAGCGCAATCATCGCGACGACTACGAAGACCAGAAGAG
>NZ_RZQY01000556.1:0-4135 GCF_003998575.1 Mesorhizobium sp. M7A.F.Ca.CA.001.10.2.1
GCGCGAGGGCGCCTATTTCCACCCCCGGCACAACATGTTCCTGAGTGCCGCGCATACCGCAAAAGACATAGATCTCGCCCTGCAGGCTGCCGATGCCGGCATGGCCGCAGCGGCGCAGGTGGCGTGACCAGCGCCGATGCGGTGGGAAGGAACAAATCGCTCAGCCGACGGCCGACACCAGGCGGCCGTTCTGCGCCGCGCGGCGCAGTTCCTCGGGCGTGACCGCACCGTCGTTCAGCCGTTCGAGAACCTTGACCAACAGGCGTCCGCCTTCGATCATGTCCTGCTGAATGCCCTTGCGCACGCCGTTCTCGTCACGCGCCCGCAGCGCGTCGAGAATGTCGAGGTGCCGGTGGCGGCCGTCGTAGGTCGGCCTGGCGTGCGGGTATTGATAGTTCACCAGCGGACCGTTGCGCAGCCAGATGCCCTCGATGATCGCCAGCAGCTCCGGCATTTGCGCCGCCTGGTAGATGGAATGGTGGAATTCCCAATTGTCGCGGACGGCTTCGAACCAATGGCCATTGTCCTCGTTGGCAATCAGTCTGTCATGCACCTCGGCCAGACGGTCGATCTCCCGTGGCTCGATGCGCGTTGTTGCCGCCGCCCCCGCCATGCCTTCGAGATGCAGCCGGATGCTGCGCAACTCCAGATATTGGGCCAGCGACAGCTGGGCGACGGTGATCGAACGACCGGCCTCCATCTCCAGACCCTTTTCGCGGACCAGCTGCATCAGCGCCTCGCGCACTGGCGTCTCAGACACCTGAAGGCTGGCGGCAAGGTCGCGGATCTTGAAGCGATGGCCCGGCCAGAAGCGGCCCTCCATCATGGCGCGGCGAAGCTCCTCGTAGACGCGCGTCGTCAGATTGTCGCGCGCGATCGGCGCGATAGAAGCAGTCACATCCGCTCTCCGTTCTTGCAGCGGCGCCGGCGTCGCCTGCGTCGCGTGGGCTGTGTATATGATACCACGAATGGCCTGACCACCGACATGAGACAGGCAACTGCGAGACGGGCAGCCATGGTGCAGACGGACATGAGACGGGGCGCATGACCGCGACGCCTTCACTCCTGTTCGGCGCCATAGCCGACGATCTGACCGGCGGCACCGAGCTGGCGTCGATGCTGGTGGCGCGCGGCATTCCAACGGGATGCACGGTCGGACTGAGTGCGCCGATCCCACCAGGCAATCTTGCCCATGTGATCCTGCTGAAGACCCGCGTCATCGCGGCCAGCGATGCGGTGCGCCAGGTTCTGGAGGCGGCGGACCGGCTGCTTGAAGCTGGTGCCCGGCAGATCTTCTTCAAATATTGCGCCACTTTCGATTCGACACCTGCCGGCAACATCGGTCCTTGCGCCGAGGCGCTGCTCGAGCGCCTCGGCGGCGGCGTCACGCTGTTCACTCCGGCGCTGTGTGAGACCGGCCGCACCGTCTATCAGGGACACATGTTCGGCGGCGCCCAATTGCTGGGTGAATCGCCCAAGCGCTTCGATCCGCTGACGCCGATGACCGATTCCAATCTGGTTCGCGTGCTGCAGGCGCAGAGCAAAGGCAAGGTCGGGCTGGTGCCCTATCTCGTCGTCGATGCCGGGGCGGAGGCCATCCGCAACGCCATACGAGAGCACAGCGCGGGCGGCGAGACGCTGCTGGTCACCGACACGATCCGCGAGCGCGACCTGGTTGCGATCGCGGAAGCGACCTTCGACCTGCCGCTGATGACCGGCAATTCCTCGGTCGCCGCGCATCTGCCACCGGCCTGGCTCACGCATGGGCTGCTGAATTCAGTCGATCTCGTTACCGCCAGCCTGCCGGCCATAAACGGCCCAGCGGCGGTGCTGGCCGGCAGCGTTGCCGACCGCACCATCGAACAGCTCGAACGCTTTGCGCAAAACAATCCACTGCTGACGATCGATCTGGCCAGCGCCTTCGCCGGCGCCGATGTCGTGGCCGAAGCGCGTGCCTTCGCCCAGCGGCATTTGCCCGGCACGATGATCGCCATTGCCACGACGGCGCCGCAAGCGACGGTCGAAGCGCTGCAGCAGGCGCATGGCCGCAACGCGGTGGCGGCAAAGGCGGAAGAGATGCTGGCCGGGATTGCACACATTCTTGTGCTCGAACTCGGTGTGCGGCGGCTGGTCGTCGCCGGCGGCGAGACCGCCGGTTCGGTGGTCAAGGCGCTCGGCATCGACCGCATCGCCATGGGTGCCTATGAGGGGCCGGGACTGTCGCGTGCCACTGCCCACCTCCCCGGCCTGCCATCCGAGCCGCTGGCGCTGATGTTGAAATCGGGGAAGCTCGGCGGCCCGGATATTTTCGCCGACGTCCTGCAAGACATGACACGGGCGACCACCGTCGCGCCGGCGATCGATATATGGCCACCGGCAAAACCTGTCATGCGGCCAACCACAGGAAAAGCATCGTGATGGACACCGAGACTGCACGCGCCAGCCTGATCACCGCGACGCAGACGCTGGACGCCAGCGGAATGAATGTCGGCACCACCGGCAACATCAGTGTGCGGACGACAAGCGGCATGATGATCACGCCGACGGGAATAGCTACAAGCGCGCTTCGGCCGGAGCAGATGGTGCCGATGCAACTCGATGGCAGCTGGGAGGGGGCGTTCCGGCCGTCGAGCGAATGGGAAATGCACGCCGAGATCTACAAGGCTTTCCCCGAGGCCGGTGCCGTCGTGCATGCCCATCCCGACCATTGCGTGGCGCTATCGTGCCTGCGCGAGGGACTGCCGCTGTTCCATTACATGGTCGCGGGTTTCGGTGGCGATGATGTGCGCTGTTCGGACTATGCGCTGTTCGCGTCAAGCGAACTGGCCAAGGTTGCCGTCGTCGCGCTCAAGGACAGGTCGGCCTGCCTGCTCGCCAATCATGGCATGATCGCTTTCGGCGGCGATCTCGACACGGCGCTCGTCCGCACCATCAAGCTCGAGACCTTGGCGCGGCAATACCTTTTGGCGCGCAGCGCCGGTACACCGGTGCTCATCGAGGGCAGCGAGATCGCCGCCATTCGGGGGCGGTACAAGAATTACGGCCAGCAGAAGTAGCCGGCCGAGCAATTCCGGGAGCGGCTCTTCGCGCTCTTGAAGTTAAGAACCACCAGTCGTCGAACCGCAAATGCGAGACGAGGGCTGCCACGTTCCGTGGAAGATCAGGCGGGGATCGGTTCGGCGGCAGGCGCATAGACGCTGACAGCCCCGGAGCCGATCAGTTGGTCGATGGTCTCGGCGCTGTAGCCGAGCACGTCGGCCAGCACGGCAGCTGTGTCCTGGCCCAGCATCGGCGGCGCGGTAAAGTCGGCGGTCAGCTGCGCGGCAAGTCCCTGTGCCGGGCGCACCATGGCGACGGAGCCGAGATGCGGATGCGGCAAGGTCTGGACGAGGCCACGCTCACGCACATTGGGACTGTCGAAGACTTCCGGTATCGATTTTACGGTGCCGGCCGGCACGCTGGCGGCGGCGCAGGTTGCCATCCAGTGGTCGCGCGTCCGCGTCTTGAAGGCAGCCGCCAATTCGGGGATCAAAGCCTCGCGGTTGGTGGCACGCGCGCCTGCCTTGATGAAGCGCGCATCCCCAGCCAGATGTGGCAGATCAAGGACCTTCTCGCACAGCGCCGCGAACTGGCGGTCATTGCCGACGGCCAGCGCGAAGCCGCCATCGGAGGCCTCGAATATCTGATAGGGGACAACCGTCGGATGCGCATTGCCGTAGCGGGCGACCTCGCGGCCGGTGTTGAGGTAACCGCTGCCGATATTGATCAGCAGGCTGAGCGCGCAGTCGATCAGCGACAGGTCGAGGAACTGGCCCTTGCCGGTCGTCGCGCGCTCGTAAAGCGCTGCCAGGATCGACTGCGTCGAGACCATGCCGCAGACGATGTCGGTGATGGCGACGCCGACGCGCATCGGCTCGCCATTGCTCTCGCCAGTGATGGCCATCAGGCCGCTTTCGGCCTGCATGACGAAATCATAGCCGGGCCGTCCGGCATCGGGCCCGGTCTGACCATAGCCGGAGATCGAGCAGTAGATCAGCCGCGGGTTTGGCGCGCTGAGTTCCTTGAAACCGACGCCGAGGCGGTCGGCGGTGCCGGAGCGGAAATTCTCGACGACGATGTCGGCCTTCGCCGCCAG
>NZ_RZQY01000557.1:0-4125 GCF_003998575.1 Mesorhizobium sp. M7A.F.Ca.CA.001.10.2.1
TCCTGGGCCTGAACGGCGGCGATGGGTGGGTGGCTCCGAAGCCGCTGGTTTAGTCTTCTTCTCCCCGGCACGATACGGGGAGAAGAAGGCTAATCCCTCGAAATAATCTCCTGGCCGTCGATGACCAGCCTGAGACCGAGGGCGCCGGCCCTGCGGCGAGCGAGGAAACGCGGACGGCGCGTGTTCGAAATCCGCCCCTTGCGCCGATCCTGCGGCGGCAGCGTCTTGATGGCGGCACCGAGCGATTCTTCCAGGGTGCGGGCAACGCCGTCCGATTCGATCAGCAGCATCGGCAGACGGTAAGCGTCGGCCCAGGCGCGCCAGTCGGCTGCGACATCGTCGAGATCGTCGGCCACCAGCAGCGGCACCGACAGCATCGGGTCGTTGTGCAGGAGTTCCAGGGTCACCGTGACATTGCCGTCCGGATCCTCCATGGCGCGGGCGGCAACGCCGCGGAACGCATTGGCGGGCAGAACGATGATCGCGGGCAGGCCGCTCATCTCGAGCAGGCGGCGGATCACGGCGCCGCGCTGGTCGATGGTGAAGGTTACATCGCCGTAGTCGTCGCGAGTCGCGTAGCTCACCACTTGCGGCAGGCGAAATGGGTCGAGACGCATGTTGCGTCCCGCCCAGACTGGCTTCAGTCCGGTGTTCATAGAGTGGCCTTCCTGTCTGTCTCCTGAGAGCCGGTGTCCGGTTCTCTCCGGGCCGGTTTTTCCAGCCTCGTTTGTATGGAGACAGTAGCGCGGGCTCCTTACCGCCCCGCTTAAGAAAGTCGGTTAAATTTTGCTGATCTCAGGGATGGTTATCGGAATCCCACCAGCCGCAAGATGTGGAAAGGATCAGATAACCTTACCCGGATTCATGATGCCGGCCGGGTCGAAAGCGGCCTTCACCCTTCGCATCAGATCGATCGCCATTGGCGGCGCGGTGGCGATCAGTTCGTCGCGCTTCAACTGGCCGATGCCGTGCTCGGCCGAGATCGAACCGTGCAGGCTGCGCACCACACCGTGCACCGCCTTGTTCATGGGGTGATAGAGAGCGAGGAACGCCTCATCATCGCCGTCGACTGGCCGCGAAATGTTGTAGTGGAGATTGCCGTCGCCCATATGACCGAAGCAGACCACGCGGGCGCCTGCACTTACCGACGCCACGGCGCCGGCGGCTTCTTCGATGAAGCGCGGGATCGATGCAATAGGCACCGAAATGTCGTGCTTAATCGAGGCGCCTTCCGGCTTCTGCGCCTCGGGCAGCAGCTCGCGGAAATTCCAGAAGGCATCCCCCTGCCCGAGGCTCGCCGCAATGACGGCGTCGCCGACGAATTCCTGTTCAAGGCCGGCCGAGAGCACGTCCTCGATCAACGCCCGCGAATCCTCCGACGAACGGCCTGATGAAATCTGCATCAGCACATACCACGGCCAGTCCTCGATCAGCGGCCGCACCACGCCCTGGGCATGCGCCAGCGTGAAATCATATGGCCGCCTGCCGATCAGTTCGAAAGCGGTGAGCGCTGCCCCGGCACGGTCCATGGCCAGGCTGAACAGCGAAAGTGCTGCCTCGGGTGACGAAAGGCCGGCGAAGGCGACTTCGCGCCCCTTCGGCTTCGGGAACAGCTTGAGCACGGCGGCGGTGATGACGCCGAGCGTACCTTCGGCGCCGACGAACAGGTTTTTCAGATCGTAGCCGGTGTTGTCCTTCTTCAGCTTGCGCAGGTCGTCGAACACCTCGCCGGTCGGCAGCACCACCTCGACACCGAGGCAAAGTTCGCGCGCATTGCCATAGGCAAGCACGCCGGTGCCGCCGGCATTGGAGGAAAGATTGCCGCCGATCTGGCAGGAGCCTTGCGCGGCCAGCGACAGCGGAAACAGCCGGTCGGCGGCGTCGGCTGCCTCCTGCAGCGTCTGCAGGATGACGCCGGCCTCGACCGTCACCGTGTTGGACAGGACATCGATCTCGCGGATGCGGTTCAGCCGCGACAGCGACAGGACGATTTCGCGCCCGGACCTGTCCGGCACCTGGGCGCCGACCAACCCGGTGTTGCCGCTTTGCGGCACGATCGGCGTTCCCGTCTCCGTCGCCAGCCGCATGATCCGGCTGACTTCGTCGACACTGCCCGGGCGCAGCACCAGCGATGTCGCGCCGTGCCAGAGCCCGCGCCGCTCAATGAGGTAAGGCGCGATATCGCGCTCGTCGCGGAGCGCATATTTGTCGCCAACGATCGCCGCGAAGCGATCGATGAGAGCGGAATCGAGTGTCTCTGTGATTTCGGTCATGGGGGAAAACTATGGTGTGGGCTGCGTGATGTCACGAGGGGCGGCGGCACGCGACAGCCGATCGTTAATGGCTTCACCGAGCCCGTCGAAGGGAATACGCTCGACGGCGATGGTCTGCGCGCCGCAGCGGTCGAGCTCCTGCATATAGGCAAACAGATTGCTCGCCGCTTCGCGCAGGTCACCGGTTTCGGATAAATTGAGGAAGGCTTCGGCGCGGCGCCAGCCTTGCGCCCTCTGGCTGCCGAAGCCTAGCAAAGCCTCGCCCTCGCCGACCGTGCCGGCATTGAGCCGCATCGCAGCACCTGGCGCATAGTGCGAGGCGAGCATGCCCGGCGCCTCGACGCCGGCGGCGCCGCCGCGCAACAGCTCCATGCCGATAGCCGCCTCGATCTCCTCGGCGGCGATGCCGCCGGGCCTCAGCAGCCGCAATCTGTCCCCTTCGGCCTTGAGAATCGTCGATTCCAGCCCGATCGGCGTCGCGCCGCCATCGACCACCAGCTTTATGCGCGTGCCGAGATCCGCCGCTACCGCTTGCGCGGTCGTTGCGCTGATTTTGCCGGATGAATTGGCGCTGGGCGCTGCAAGCGGGCGGCCGAGCCTGGCGATCAGCTCGCCACCAAAGCCCCTCGGCATGCGCAAGGCAATCGTATCGAGCCCGGCGGTGACCAGCGGATGGATGCCGTTGCCGGGCCGTTGCGGCAGCACCAGCGTCAGCGGACCTGGCCAGAATGCCAGCGCCAGTTTCCTGGACAGCGGATCGAACAACGCGAGGCGCTCTGCCATCGCCATATCCGCGACATGGGCGATCAGCGGGTTGAAGCGCGGGCGCCCCTTGGCTTCGAAGATGCGTGCGACGCCGATGCCGTTGGTGGCGTCGCCGGCCAGCCCGTAGACGGTTTCCGTCGGGATGGCGACGACATCGCCTTCCATGAGCAGCGCCAGCGCCCGCTCCAGCGCCTCGCCCGAGCCAAGTATTTCAGCCACTCTCGTCACCTCACAGATGCGGGGTGCGTAGTACGATGGCGGCCGTTGGGCAAGCCGCTGTTGGGTAACCTATTGTTGGCGAGCAGGAGCATTGGCGATTTATCAATCCCTAAAATGCTATGTTTCCGCGAAAGCCGGCATCAATTCCGGCCTGCTATCGAAGAGCTTCTGGGCAAAGGGGAGCGACATCAGTGTCTGCGCGTATCCTGTTGGGTATCATTCTTGCTGTTGCGGCCGGCGAAGCCCAGGCGTCATCCCTGGTTTTTCCAGGCACGCCATCCTCCACCCCATCGATCGTCAGGACCGGCGCCCCCAACCAGCCTGGAACCGCCGATGCGGTCAGCGCCAGCGATGCGCTGTCGGTGGTGGCAAAAGGGGAAGCGCAGCCCGACGTCACCGATGAAAAAGTGGCGGCGATCCCGGACAAGCCCGCGACCGGGCACGGCTTCCAGCCAGGCCCGATGGTCATTCGTGGCGGCGTTACCGGTCCCGATTTCCCTGCACCGGCGCCAACCGCTGCACCAGCGGCCGGTGCCGCGCCGGCCGCTGGCACGGCGCCGGCGGCAGGCACAGCGCCGGCAACGGCCACCGCCTCCGCAGCCCCCTCAGGGAACGCCGAGAACCAACCCACGCCGCCGAGCGCTCCGGCGCCGGCAGCAGGGCAGCACATGCCTCCCAACGGCTACACCAAATAGCCCCGGCTCCAAGACAGCCGACATCGATGGCGTGACTTGACGGTGGTCTGGCGCCCGGCGCACCATTGCCAGGCAAATCCCGTTCTAGGTATTTCTGGCAGACGGGATTTCATCGTTAGGGGTAAAGGGGGGTGATCATGAGAAAATCTGGAATCGTAACCGGGGCAGGCCTT
>NZ_RZQY01000558.1:0-4123 GCF_003998575.1 Mesorhizobium sp. M7A.F.Ca.CA.001.10.2.1
ATCCATTCATGCATAATATCGCATAGTCCATGCGAATAATGCAATCTTTTCGATGCCGGCCTGTTGGCCCACATTGTCGCCAGCAAACCGGCGACGGGCCGATGCGCAAAGGAGAAGAGACATGAATGCATTGAGGTATGCCACCTTCGCGGCGGGTATCGCGCTGGCGCCGGTCGATGCCGGCGGAGCCGAATCGTCCCCTGAAATCACGCTCGCCGATGAGCGCGCCGTCATACGCATCGCCGATGCCATCGACCGCGCGGTCGATGCCCAGGATTGGCGGCTCGCCCGTAGTTACTTCGCCGACCGCGTCACCGTCGACTTCAGCAGCCTGAGTGGGCAGCCTGCGGCCACCATCGCGTCGGACGACCTGATCGGGACCTGGGCCGCCAACCTCAGGGGCAACAAGACCAGCCTGCACCTGCGCACCAACCATCAGGTCGCCATCGACGGCGACGCCGCGACTGTCTCCTCCAACGGCTACGCCTGGAACCGGATGGAAGGCAATGGCGAACCGCTATGGGAAGTCTGGGGCACCTACGAACACCACCTGACCCGTTCGGGAGCCGACTGGAGCGTGGACGGCTTCACATTCCGCATGACGCATGAACGCGGCAACCCGTGGGTCAAGACGACCCCCGGACAGGATCGGCATTGAAGATTGGATCAGGATCGGAGCGACATCATGACCATGCCCTTCTACACCCTTGGCAGCAGCGGGCTTCGTGTCACCCGGCTGGCGCTCGGAACCATGACCTTCGGCACCGAATGGGGCTGGGGCGCCGACAAGGAGACGGCCCGCGCCCTGGTCGATGCCTATGTCGAGGCAGGCGGCAATTTCTTCGATACGGCCGATGCCTATACCGGCGGCACCTCCGAGACCTGGCTTGGCGAGTTCATAGCCGAACGCGGTCTGCGCGACAGAGCGGTGATCAGCACCAAGTTCAGCATGAATCTGGAGCAGGGCAATCCGAATGCCGGCGGCAACGGCCGCAAGAACATCATCCGCGCCGTCGAAGGCTCGCTGAAGCGGCTCGGCACCGATTATATCGACCTCTATGTCCTGCATGCCTGGGACAGGCTGACTTCACCGGAAGAGGTGATGCGAACGCTGGACGATCTGGTGCGCGCCGGAAAGATTCGCCATGTCGGTCTCTCCGACGTCCCCGCCTGGTACGCGAGCAGGGCGCAGTCCATCGCTGAGCAGCGCGGCTATGAACCGGTTTCGGCGCTGCAGCTCGAATATTCGTTGGTCGAGCGCAACATAGAGCATGAATTCGTGCCTTTCGGCACGCGCTATGGCGCCGGCATCATGGTCTGGAGCCCGCTGGCCAGCGGCTTGCTGAGCGGCAAATATCGTTCAGACACAATCAGCAACGCCGGCGGCAGGCTGGAGGCGATGCGCGGTTCGACCAATCCCGGCTTCCAGAAGTTCACCGACCGCAACTGGGCAATCGTTGCCGAACTGGAAAAGGCCGCCGGCGAGCTTGGCCGCGGCATGGCCCAAATCGCCTTGAACTGGGCGGCAACGCGGCCCGGTGTCGCTTCGGTGATCATCGGTGCGACGAGGCTCGATCAGCTCAGGGACAATCTCGGCGCGCTCGATTTCGAGATCCCCCAAGAGCTCCTGGCAAGGCTCGACGCAGTCAGCCTGCCGGTCACGCCGTTCCCGTACTCGTTCTTCGGTCCGGAAATCCAGGGCGGCCTTACCGGGGGCCAGGCCGTCGGCTGCAAGCCTGCGGGCTATTTCCCTGACCTGCTCATGGAAGGTGCATTTGCCGGCGTGAGTTGACAAAAGGCGAGAGAATTCCGGGAAGGGCGCCGCGTGACATCGCGGCGCCCTTCGTGTATCGGAACGCCATTGTTTCGGTGGCGCGCCTGCGCGAGAGCAGCCACCCGGAACGCGCCACATGCAAATGAAGAGGCCCAGATGACGGTGAAGCCCCTCTACCGACGTGTCTTGCTGAAAGCGTCGGGCGAAGCGTTGATGGGCGAGCAGCATTTCGGCATCGACGTGTCAGTGGTGGATCGCATCGCCGGCGACATCGCCGAGGCGCGTGCATTGGGCATCGAGGTCGGCGTCGTCATCGGCGGCGGCAACATCTTTCGCGGCGTGGCCGTTGCCTCCAAGGGCGGCGACCGTGTTACCGGCGACCACATGGGCATGCTTGCCACGGTGATCAACTCGCTGGCGCTGCGCACGTCGTTGAACAAGATCGGCGTCGACGCCGTGGTGCTTTCGGCGATCGCCATGCCCGAACTTTGCGAGAGCTTTTCGCAGCGCCAGGCGACCGCCTACATGAACCAGGGCAAGGTGGTGATCTTTGCCGGCGGCACCGGCAATCCATTCTTCACCACTGATTCGGCCGCGGCCCTTCGCGCCGCTGAAATCGGCGCCGACGCGCTGTTCAAGGGCACTCAGGTCGACGGCGTCTACTCGGCGGACCCGAAGAAGGATCCGAATGCGACGCGTTTCGAGCGCATCAGCCATGGCGAAGTCATAAATCGCGGCCTTTCCATCATGGATACTGCTGCGATTGCACTTGCGCGCGAAAACAACATTCCGATAATCGTCTATTCGATCCACGAAAAAGGTGGTTTCGGCGATATTCTGAGGGGCGGCGGCCGCTGCACGGTCGTCGCGGACGATTGATCGGCGGCCTGACCCGAAAAGGGAAGCCGGTTTTCGAAAGTTCGATTCGAAGACGGCCCCGAAGCAGTGAGCCCGCATTAGACGGGTCGAGGAGATAAAGATGAGTGGTGAGTACGACGATCTCAAGCGGCGCATGGATGGGGCCATTGCCGCGTTCAAGCATGATCTGGCCTCGCTGCGGACCGGTCGCGCCTCCAGCAATCTGCTCGATGCGATCCAGGTGCAGGCCTACGGCACCACCATGCCGATCAATCAGGTCGCCAACGTCTCGGTGCCGGAGCCGCGCATGATCTCGGTATCGGTATGGGACAAGTCGATGGTTGGCGCGGTCGACCGCGCGATCCGCGAATCCAATTTGGGGTTCAACCCGATCGTAGACGGCACCAACCTCAGGATTCCACTTCCCGAACTTAACGAACAGCGCCGCAAGGAACTGGTCAAGATCTCGCACACCTACGCCGAGAATGCCCGTGTCGCCGCGCGCCATGTGCGCCGCGACGGCATGGACTTCCTGAAGAAGGCGGAGAAAGACGGCGACATCAGCGAAGACGATCAGCGCAAGCGCTCGGACCAGGTCCAGAAACTTACCGACGAGACGATCAGCACCATCGACCACCTGCTTTCCGATAAGGAAGCTGAAATCATGCAGGTTTAGGGTCATGGCCGCCGGCTGACCCGAAAGCGAGAACATGGCAACGCCCGCGCATGTCGCGATCATCATGGACGGAAACGGACGCTGGGCCAAGGCGCGCGGCATGCCCCGTCTTGCGGGCCACCGTGCCGGTGTCGAGGCGCTGCGCAAGACGGTGCGCGCGGCACCTGGGCTCGGCATTTCCTACCTGACCGTCTATGCTTTCTCGTCGGAGAACTGGTCGCGGCCGAAGTCCGAGGTCAGCGACCTGATGGGCCTCTTGAAAATGTTCATTCGCCGTGACCTTGCTGAACTGCACCAGAGCGGTGTGCGGGTTAGAATCATCGGTGACCGGGCAGGGCTGCAGTCTGATATCAGGGGACTGCTCGACGAGGCCGAAACGCTGACGGCCGCAAACGAATCGCTGACGCTGGTGATCGCCTTCAACTATGGCGGACGAGACGAAATCGTTCGTACGGCACAAAAGCTTGCGGCGGCCGTGGCGCGTGGCGAACTCGACGCCGAGGCGATATCAGCCGAAAGCTTTGCCGGCGCGCTCGATACGCAAGGCATTCCCGACCCGGAACTGGTCATTCGCACCAGCGGCGAGCTCCGGCTGTCGAACTTCCTTCTGTGGCAAGCCGCCTATAGCGAACTCGTCTTCCTGCCTTGCTACTGGCCCGACTTCAGCCGCGAGCACCTTGCGGAAGCTTTGCGTGAGTTTGCTGGCCGCGAACGCCGTTTCGGCGGACTTGGGGGCCAGGACGTCGCTTCGCGACCGGCCGCGGGATGAGCAATCTTCAACTGCGTATCGTTTCGGCGATCGTGCTCGCCATCAT
>NZ_RZQY01000559.1:0-4120 GCF_003998575.1 Mesorhizobium sp. M7A.F.Ca.CA.001.10.2.1
GGGCAGATTGGCCCAGAGCGAGCTGCGGGCAATCCTGATCCTGACGTGCGGCGGGATCGGATCGAGCGAGATCAGTTGCGCCTCGCCGACGGCGACCAGTTCCTCGATGCCGACCGTCGAAAAACCCCATTCATTGGTGGCGCCGGTCCAGGCGTTGACGAGGCCGAGCCGGTCGAGGACATCCTGCAGCAGGCTGCCGGCGCCGTAGACGCGGACATGGCGATCGTCGAACATGCTGACGACGCAGACCGGTTTTTGCACCGCCCGCTCCAGCCTGGCACGCGCTTGGGCGATCGAGGCTTCGGTGCGCCCGACAAGGTTTTCTGCTTCCGTCCTGCGGCCAAGCATGTCGCCAAGCTGCAGCGTCACCTGTTGCGCCTGCGCGTAAGGTGGAGCCTTGCCGCTGTAGAACGGCACGTTGAAGGTCGGCGCCAATCTGGTGAAGCTGTTCTCGTCCAAGCCATAGCCATAGGCGCCGACGATCAGGTCGGGCCGCAACTCCCGAAGCAGTTCGATATTGGGCTCGCTGCGCGATCCCAGGTCGATGGTGGCCTGCGGCAGCGCCGGGCCCTGCACCCAGTCGCCATAACCCCTGGTGTCGCCGACGGCGAGCGGCGACAGGCCGAGCGAGACCACCAGTTCGGCCGATGTCCATTCCAGGCAGACGACGCGGGCAGGTGCCGCGCGTGCCATGCCGCCCGGCAAAGCGAGGCCGGTCGCGGCGAGGCCGGCAAGATACTGGCGCCGTGTCAGCGCCGCCATTTTGGGCCGGCCCGCCACATTGCTTTTACCATGTGTATTTCACCGAACCGTTGATCCTGCGGCCTTCGCCGTAGAAGCAGCCGAAGCCCGAAGAGAAACAGGAGGCGACATAGCGTTTGTCCAACAGATTGCTGGCATTGAGGCTGAGCGTGGCGTTCTGCCAGGTGTAATGCACCGCCGCGTCGGCAAGCACGACCGATGGGACCTTGAAGCTGTTGGCGTCGTCGCCATAGGTCGAGCCGACATAGCGGACACCGGCGCCCAGCCCCAGGCCCTCCAGGCGGCCGCTGCCGAAGGTGTAATTCGCCCACAGCGACGCGGAATGCTTCGGCACGCCGAAGGGCGTATTGCCTTCATTGCTGATCGAACTCCCATTATCATCAACAACAGAAGTCGCCTTGGTGATCCTGGTGTCGAGATAGGTGTAGGCCGCTCTCAGGTCGAAGCCGGAATCGAGGCTGGCAACGGCCTCGAGTTCGACGCCGCGCGAGCGGATCTTGCCGGTCTGGAACATGTCGTCGGGCCGGCCCTCATTGCCATAGCGCACGACATTCTGTCGGGTCAGGTCGAAAACCGATGCCGTAATGAAGGAATTCCACCCGGTCGGCTGGTATTTCAGCCCGATCTCGTACTGCCTGCCGGTCTCGGGCACGAACAGATTGCCGTCGCTGTCGGCGCCGGCCACGGGCTGGAACGATTCGGAGTAGCTGACATAGGGCGCAAGCCCGTTGTCGGCGAGATAGACGAGCCCCGCCCGGCTGGTGAAGGCGTTGTCCTTCTGCTCGGGAATGTAGCCGCCGGCCAGATTGTCGTAGACCTTGGCGTCCGACCAATCCTGGCGGCCGCCAAGGGTCAGCCGCCAGTTGCCGAGCTTTACCTGGTCCTGCGCATAGAGACCGACTTGCTGCTGGGTGGTGTCGGTATCGGTGTAGGGCGTCAGATCGGTGATCGGGTACCCGTAAACCGGATCGAAGACGTTGAAACCGTCCTCGACGGTCCCTTCCGAGGCATAGTCGCGGTAAGTATAGCGTTTGTAGTCGAGGCCGACGAGCAGCGTGTGGGCGAGCGGCCCGGTGTCGAAATCGGCTTGTGCCTGGTTGTCGATGGTGACGCCGCTGAGTTTGGTGCCGCCGGCATCTGCATAACGGTAGTAGTCGCCGCTTGAAGGTTCCAGGCCGTTCGAGTCCGTCAGTCCGCCACCAAAGACGCCTTCCTCGGTGTGGGTAAGGTGGACGTAGCGGGCATGCTGTCGAACCTGCCAGGTTTCGTTGAAACGGTGATCGAATTCGTAGCCGATCGAGGCCTGGTCGTTGTTGTAGGAGTCGAAGCCGGGTTCGCCGACGAACATGCTGTTCGGCAGGTACTTGCCGTCCTTGCCCGGTATGACCGTGCCGTAGGCAGGCAGATACTGCATCGCCCAGCCCGAGCGATCGCGCTGATAGTTGGCGAGGATGGTCAGGCTGGTGTCGGCATCGGGCTGCCAGGTGATCGCCGGCGCGATGAAGATGCGGTCGTCCTTGACGAAGTCGGTCTGCGTGTCGCCCATGTGAGCGGCGCCGGTGAGGCGAAACAGCAGCGACTTGTCGGCGTTCACGGCACCGCTGAAGTCGAACTTGCCTTCATACCGGTTGAAGCTGCCACCACCGAATTCGACCTCGCGCAGGTTTTCCTCGGTTGGCCGCTTGCTGACATAGTTGATGATGCCGCCGGGGCTTGCCTGGCCATAAAGTACCGACGCCGGTCCGCGCAGCACCTCGTAGCGTTCCGCGCCATAGGAATCGAGTGCGGTGAACAGGGTGAAATTGCTCTCCTTGAGCTGCAGCCCGTCCCTGTAGAAGACGCCGCTGGCGTTCGAAATGCCGCGCAACTGCAGGCCGAGGCCGCGATTGTCGGTGCCGTAGAGATTGCCGGTGGCGCCGGGTGTGTAGCGCAACGCGCTGTTCAGGCTGTCGACGGCCTGCGCTTCCATCTGGTCCCTGGTGATGACCGATATCGATTGCGGCGTCTCGATCAGCGGCGTGTCGGTCTTGCTGCCGGTGGAGCCCTTTGTGGCAACGTAGCCCTTGACCGGCCCGAAAGCGCTTTCGACACGTTCCTGGACTTTGATCGGGTCTAGGGTGGTGGTGACCGTCTCCTGGGCCAGTGCATGGCCGCAGCCAAGCAGGGCCGGCAGCGACACCGTTGCGATCAGCAGGCGCTTGCGCGCTATCCGGTTCCGCCAAATCGGTCCATGTCCTGAAATCATCCTTTGCGCCCCCTGTTTCCAAATTTTCGTGCCGATATTGCCGGTCGCGACGATTTGTTGATCGTTGCAGTCATCTTCAATGTTGACTAGTAAGGTCATGTTTCATAGTCAACCGGGCACGACCCGTCGAAATGCCGGAATCTGGAAATGCGGGCGGCCGCACTGGAGAAAAGCCATGAGCATGGCTGGAATTGATGCCCAGACTGCCTTCCATATCGACGCGGTGCGCTTTGCCGTCGGCGAGCGGACGCTGCTCGGTCCGGTCTCGCTCGAACTGGAGCGCTCGCGCGTCTATGGGCTGATCGGCCACAATGGTTCGGGCAAGTCGACGCTTATCAAGCTCATGGCGCGCCAGCAGCCGACGAGTTCAGGCGCCATCACTTTCGCCAGACGTCCGTTGCCGCAATGGGGTGCCCGCGAATTTGCCCGCGCGCTTGCCTATCTGCCGCAGACGACGCCTGCGGCGACCGGCCTGACCGTGCGCGAACTGGCGACGCTCGGGCGCTATCCCTGGCATGGCGCGCTTGGCCGTTTCCGCGCCGAGGACAGGCAGCATGTCGAGGAGGCGCTGGCCCTGACCGATATGGAGGGTTTTGCCGACCGGCTGGTGGACGAATTGTCGGGCGGCGAGCGCCAGCGCGCCTGGCTCGCCATGCTGGTGGCGCAGAACGCCGGCGTCATGCTGCTCGACGAGCCGATTTCGGCACTCGACATCGCCCATCAGGTCGAGGTGCTCGGGCTGGTCAAGGAGCTCAGCCGCAAACGCGACCTATGTGTCGTCGTCGTGCTGCACGATCCCAACATGGCGGCGCGCTACTGCGACGAACTGATCGCGCTCAAGGACGGCAAGCTGCTGACGCGCGGCACGCCAGGCGAAATCATGCGTAGCGATGTGCTGAAAGGCATTTTCGGTGTGGAGATGGGCGTGTTCGCGCACCCCGTCACCGGCCAGCCTGTCGGCTATGTGCAGTGACAATATCTGATGCGGCGGCGGGAAATAGAAGGCGGCAGGCCGCTGTGAGAACAAGGAAGAAGCTGTTGTCGAGAACTGGTTTGTTGGCGGCGTTGGTCGCATCCGTCATCCTGTCGGCCGGCAGCGCGATGGCCCAGGAG